>JAZKDY010000039.1:0-8478 GCA_040387325.1 Pseudomonadota bacterium
CCATGGAAGTTCACAGTTGACGTCGCTCAAGACACCGGTTTTGACGACACCAACTTCTTGGTGTACGCAGGTTACAGCCTGAGCAAGCGTACAACTGTGTACGGCGCTTACCACGATGATGGCAAGTCCGGTACTGCTGTCAAGAAGACTGCTGTTGCTTCCAAGACATACGGTGTTGGCGTTCGCCACAACTTCTGATCTGACGCTGGCGTAAGCCAGTTGTTGATCTAAAGATCAAAACCCCGCTACGGCAACGTAGCGGGGTTTTTTGCATTGTTGTTGGCCGCGTTTCAGGTGTAGCGTTTGCTGCGCAAATTGCTTTTCATCTCGCGCAACAGGGGCTGCAGTGTATTGCCGCCTATGCGCAGGGCCATGCACGTTGCCAGAATGTCGATGATCATCAGGTGCAACAGGCGTGAAACCATGGGGCTGTAGCGGTCAAAATTCTCAGGGTGGTCTGCGCTCAGGTGAATATGGCCAGCACTTGCCAAGGGCGAACCGCTGGCCGTGATCACGATGGTGGTGGCGCCGTTCTTGCGCGCAATGTCGCAGGCATCCATCAGATCCCGGGTGCGCCCAGAATTGCTGATGACCACCACGCAATCACCGGGCTCAAGCGCAGAAGCGCTCATGACCTGCATGTGGCCATCGCTGTAGGACACGGTGTTGACGCCGAGCCGGAAGAACTTGTGGTGCGCATCCTGCGCCACGACACCGGAATTGCCCACGCCGAAAAACAGTATCCTGTGCTTGCCCTGGTAGGCCGACAGCAGGGCTGCAATGGCCTTTTCCAGCGCAATGGTGCTGGCCTCGTTGCGGTACTTCAAAAAGGCGGCCACGGTGTTGTCTATCACCTTGACCATCACATCCGACGTTTTGTCATCCGTGTCCACGCTGCGGTGGATGAAGGGCACGCCCTCATTGACCGTTCCGGCCAACTTGCGTTTGAAATCAGCCAGACCGTCGTAGCCCACGCTGCGACAGAAGCGCACTACGGTAGGTTTGCTTACGTGTGAACGGTCGGCCAGAACGCTGACCGGCAATTTGGCAAAGGCACGCGGGTCGGCGAGGCAGAGCTTGCCCACGCGTTGCTCAGCAGGTGCCAGCGATGGCAAGGCGGCTTGGATACGGTCCAACATGGCTAACTTTCTTCAGACCAGCAATACCCGTCACGGGCAATCATTGCACTGGAGGCACTGGGCCCCCAACTGCCAGCGGCATACATGCGGGGGCCCTGGGCGTCACTGGTCCAGTGGTTCATGATGGGTTCGACCCAGCGCCAGGCTTCTTCCTGCTCGTCGCTGCGCACAAACAGGTTCAGGCGTCCGTCGATAACATCCAGCAGCAGGCGCTCGTAAGCCCCTACGCGCTCGGAGCCAAAGCGTTTGTCGAAATCCAGATCGAGCTGCACCGGCACCAGGGCCTGCGCGGCGCCGGCCTTGGCCTGGCGGTTGTTTTGCCCTTGCGCCAGCAGGTGCAGCTCCAGCCCATCCTTGGGCTGCAGGTTAATCACCAGGCGATTGGCCACACCGATCTGCGAATTGAAAATCGCATGCGGTGTGGGCCGGAAATTGACAACAATGTGGGCATCACGACCGGTCAGGCGTTTGCCGGTGCGGATGTAGAACGGAACTCCGGCCCAGCGCCAGTTGGCGATCTCGGTGCGCAGCGCCACAAAGGTCTCGGTATTGCTGTGCGGGCTGACACCCACTTCTTCGCGGTAGCCCGGTACCTTGGCGCCATCGATGCTGCCGCTGGCGTACTGCCCGCGCACCACGTCTTGCGCCAGCGTTTCCTGTGTCCAGGGTTTCAGCGAACGCAACACCTTGAGTTTCTCGTCGCGGATGGCGTCGGCGTGGGAGTTGATGGGCGGCTCCATGCCAATGGCACACAGCAGTTGCAAGGCATGGTTCTGCACCATGTCGCGCAGTGCGCCTGTGGTCTCATAAAACGCACCGCGTTTCTCAACGCCCAGTTCTTCGGAGATCGTGATCTGGATATTGGCAATGTGCTCGCGGCGCCACAGGGGCTCAAACAGCGCGTTGCCAAAACGCAGTGCAAACAGGTTTTGCACCGCGGGCTTGCCCAGGTAGTGGTCGATGCGGAAGACCTGTTTCTCTCCAAAATACTGGCGCACCGTGTGGTTGATGGTGCGGTTGGATGCCAGGTCGTGGCCCAGCGGTTTTTCCAGCACGATGCGGGTGTGGGGTGTGTTGAGCTTTGCCACTGCCAACTGCTCACAAATCGTCGTGAACAGGCTCGGTGCGGTGGCCAGGTACATGACCACCGTGTCCGCATTGCGGGCCTGCAATGCCGTGCCCAGCGTGGCATAGTCATCGGGCTTGGAGAGGTCCATGCGGACAAAATCCAGCAAGGCGGCGAAACGGGCAAATTCTTCTGCGCTGGGGCGTTTGGACAGGTCAACCTTGTCAAAACGCGACTGGATCAGGGAGCGGTATTGTTCGGCACTGAGATCATCCCGGCCCACGCCGATGATGCGCCCGCCTTCGGGCAAAGAACCATGGCGAAACGCCTGAAACAGGGCTGGCATGAGTTTGCGCCAGACCAAATCACCCGTGCCACCGAACAAGACAAGATCAAAGCTCATAGAAGAAAAAAATTTGAAGTTACATGAAAGAAGACACGGTAATGTAACTTTGTTTCACGGATAATTCAACACATGAATCAACTCGACGCACTCAAACAACTCACCACCGTCGTGGCGGACACCGGCGACTTCAAGCAACTGGGCGCCTTCCAGCCGCAGGATGCCACTACCAACCCCTCGCTGATCCTCAAGGCGGTGCAGAAGGCCGATTACGCCCCGCTGCTCAAGGACGCGGTGGCCCAATTCCGCGGTCGGCCAACCGATGAAATCATGGACCGCCTGCTGGTGCGTTTTGGTTGCGAGATCCTGTCCATCATCCCCGGCCGCGTGTCCACCGAAGTCGACGCGCGTCTGAGTTTTGACACCAACGCCACCGTTGCGCGTGGCGAGCGCCTGATCGAGCTGTACCAGGCCCAGGGCATCCACATCGACCGTGTGCTGATCAAGGTTGCCGCCACCTGGGAAGGCATTCAAGCCGCCCAGCAACTGGAGCGCAAAGGCATACACACCAACCTGACCCTGCTGTTTGCGTTCTGCCAGGCCGTGGCCTGTGGCCAGGCCAAGGTGCAATTGATTTCCCCTTTTGTCGGCCGCATTTATGACTGGCACAAGAAGAGTGCCGGATCCGCCTGGGTAGAGGCCGACCGCGCATTGGCCAACGATCCCGGCGTGCAGTCGGTGACCCAGATCTACAACTACTACAAGAAGTTTGGCATCACCACCGAAGTCATGGGCGCCAGCTTCCGCAACGTGGGCCAGATCACGGCGCTGGCCGGTTGCGATCTGCTGACCATCAGCCCCGATTTGCTGGCCACGCTGGCGGCTACCGAAGCACCACTGGTCAAAGCGCTGGACGCCAGCCGTGCCCAGCACCTGGACCTGCAGCATGTGCACTTTGACGAGGCCGGCTTCCGCCTGGCCCTGAATGAAGACGCCATGGCGACTGAGAAACTGGCCGAAGGCATCCGCGCTTTCTGTGCGGACGCCGTCAAACTCGACCAAATGTTGTTGGCTTCCTGAGATTTTGCGGGACAGACCTTTAGCTCTGTCCTCAACTGATTAATCCTATGACCCGTACCCGCTGTGACCGCACCGCCGCCTGGGGCGCGCTGCAAACCGCATATGCCAATGGCGCCCGCGCGCTCGACTTGCGCCAGGCCTTTGCCGGCGACACCGATCGCTTTGCGCGCTTGAGCCAGTCGGCACCCCATGTGTTCGCCGACCTGTCCAAAAACCTGCTGGATGCCAACACCGAAGCCCTGTTGCTGAACCTGGCCCGCGAGTGCGGCGTGGAAGCCCACCGCGACGCCATGTTCGCTGGCGAGGCGATCAACAACACCGAAAACCGGGCCGTGATGCACTGGCTTTTGCGTTTTCCGCCTGTAGCCCCCGTAGGATATAACGGTGTAGCTATTAAAAATGTAGCTAAAGAGCTGAACCAAGTACACACCACGTTGGACGCCATGCTGGCCTATGCCCAGACCGTGCGCGACGATGTGGCCATCACCGATGTGGTGAACATCGGCATCGGCGGCTCCGACCTGGGGCCGCAGATGGCGGTGCTGGCGCTGGATGCCTTTGCCATCCCCGGCAAGCGTTTCCACTTTGTGTCCAACGTGGATGGCCATGAGCTCGATGCGGTGCTGAAGAAACTCAAGCCCGAAAACACGCTGTTCCTGATCGCCAGCAAGACCTTCACCACCATCGAGACCATGACCAACGCCCGCTCGGCCAAGGCCTGGTTTGCGGCCCAGGGTGGCACGGACACGGCACGGCACTTTGCAGCGTTGACGACCAATGTGGAATCGGCCAACGCCTTTGGCATCAGCACCACCTTCGGGTTTTGGGATTGGGTCGGTGGACGCTACTCGTTGTGGTCGGCCATTGGCCTGCCGCTGGCGATAGCGATTGGGCCGCAAGGCTTCCGCGAATTTCTGGCCGGTGCACACGACATGGACGAACACTTCCGCACCGCCCCGCTGGTCAGCAACCTGCCTGTGCGCCTGGGGCTACTGGATGTGTGGTACCGCAACTTCCACGGCTTCACCAGCCGCAGCATTGCGCCCTACCACAGCGCACTCAAGCGTTACCCGGCCTACTTGCAGCAGCTGGAGATGGAGAGCAATGGCAAACGTGTGGACGCGTCAGGCGAGGCCCTGCCGTTTGCGACATCTCCCGCGCTGTGGGGCGAGCCCGGCACCAATGGCCAACACGCCTACTTCCAGATGCTGCACCAGGGAACCGATGTGGTGCCGGTGGAGTTTGTCGCGGTCAAGAAAGAGCGCCATGCGCTGCCCGGCCACCAGACCTTATTGCTGGCCAATGTGCTGGCGCAGGCACAGGCCTTGATGGTGGGCAAACAAGACGCCGGTGGCCACAAGAATTTCTCGGGCAACCGGCCCAGCACCTTTTTGCTGCTGGACGAGTTGACGCCGACCACACTGGGCGCCTTGATTGCCCTGCAAGAGCACCGCGTGTTTGTCAGCGGTTCCATCTGGGGCATCAACAGTTTTGACCAGTGGGGCGTGGAGCTGGGCAAGGTGTTGGCCAAGGATGTGGAAGCCAGGCTTCTGAACGGCGATGCCTCCGGTCTGGACGGGTCAACGGCAGGGCTGCTGCAGCATCTGCGGTCATGATGCTTGCGCTCCAGCAAGCCCGTGCTCTGCATCTGGCGGCGCAGGGTTTGCTGGCGCCACCTTCCAAGGCGGCTACACGCGCGGCGCTGCGGGGCACGATTGCGCGCATGGGGCTGCTGCAGATTGACACCATCCATGTGGTGGCGCGCAGCCCCTACTTGGTGCTGTTTTCGCGCCTGGGGCATTACCCGCGCAACTGGCTGGAAGACACCCTGGCCGCTGGCCACATCTTCGAGACCTGGGCGCATGAGGCCTGTTTTGCACCTGCCGATGATGTGTTGCTGCACCGCACCTACAACCGCAGCACGCGCAGCCATTGGGGCCTTGCGAATGGACAGAAGACACAAGCGTCACACCGCACCCACCTGGACAAGCTGCTGGCCCATATCCGCGACAACGGCCCGGTGAAGTCTTCCGACTTTGAGCGCACCGAAGGGCAGGGCGGCGCCTGGTGGGGCTGGAAGGATGAGAAACGCTGGCTGGAGGCCTTGTTTGCCAGCGGAGAACTGATGGTGGCGCGGCGCGACAATTTTCACCGCATCTACGATCTGAGTGAACGCGTTGCCCCTGCGGCCCTGGCGCTGGAGGCGGCTGCTGCCGCGCTGGACGCGCAGCAGGTCCATGACCAGTTCATTGAACGATCCATTGCGGCGCTGGGCATTACACAGGCGCGCTGGGTGCATGACTACTTCCGCCTCAAACCCCGCCTGAAGGACGCGGATCTGGACGCGCTGGTGGACAGCGGCCGTGTGTTACGTGTGGTGGTGGAGGGCTGGGGCGCACCGGCCTATGTGCACCGCGACAACGCGGCTCTGCTGAAGAAAGCTGCCAAGGGCCAACTGGAGGCCACACACACCACGCTGCTGTCGCCCTTTGACCCGGTGGTCTGGGACCGCGAGCGTGGCTCGGGCCTGTTTGATTTTGACTACCGGCTGGAGTGTTACACGCCCGAGGCCAAACGTGTGCACGGCTACTTTGTGTTGCCCATCCTGTGCCGTGGTGAGCTGATAGGCCGGCTGGACGCCAAGGCGCACCGCGCCGAGGGCATCTTTGAGGTCAAGGCCTTGTACGTGCAGCCTGGCTGCAAGTGGAGTGACGCGCAGGTGCAGGCCGTGGCCCAGGCCATTGCCGACGGTGCTGCTTGGCACGACACGCCCAACGTGCGTTTGGTGCGCACCCAGCCCGCGGGTCTGAAAGCTGCACTGGTGCGCGCTATCAAGACCCAACAGGCCCAACAATAAACGGAGACCTTGACTGCATGAATGTCGTCTTTGATTTCGGCGCCGTGTTGTTCACCTGGAAGCCGGCCGAGCTGCTGGCCCGCAGCTTCCCGCAACAGGCTGGCACTGCAGAGGCGGCGGCGCAACTGGCGCATGCGGTGTTTGCCCATGCCGACTGGACCCGCTTTGACCAGGGCTTGCTGGAGATGGACGTGGTGATAGCCCGCACCAGCGAACGCCTGGGGCTGGACGCAACGGCGCTGCGCGAACTGGTGGAGCACATCGGCGAGCGCCTGCACCCTATGCCGCAGACGGTGGCGCTGCTGGCGCAACTACACGCGCTGCGCAGCCAGCATCCCGCCCAACACCGGGATATGCGCCTCTACTACCTGTCGAATATGCCTGCGCCCTATGCCCGCGAACTGGAACGCCGCCATGCGTTTTTGCAATGGTTTGACGGCGGCATCTTTTCTGGCGATGTGCGGCACACCAAGCCCGATCCGGCCATTTACCAGCTGCTGCAATCGCGTTATACATTGGCGCCCGCCCAGACCCTTTTCATTGACGACCTGGCCGTCAACGTGCAGGCCGCGCGCGGCCAGGGCTGGCACGCCATCCAGTTCGAGTCTGCCGCACAACTGCGGGCCGATATGGCGGCCCAGTTTGGCTTGTTATGGCCTGCCGCCGAATAATCTTAAGGCTAATTGGTCTGTAGCCCCCGCGGAATATAGTGGTATCACTATAAAAACAATAGCATTTGAATGACAAAAAACCCGCCCGGTTTGCACCCGGCGGGTTTTTTGCTGGTGGACGGAGATGCGCAGATGCGCACCTCAGGCCGCAAGGCGCAATTACATGCCCATGCCGCCCATGCCACCCATTCCGCCCATACCACCCATGTCACCGCCGCCGCCGCCAGCGGATTCCGCCTTGGGGGACTCGGAAACCATGCACTCGGTGGTCAACATCAGGGATGCGACAGACGCTGCGTTTTGCAGTGCAGTACGTGTCACCTTGGTGGGGTCCAGGATACCCATTTCGATCATGTCGCCGTAGGTTTCGTTGGCAGCGTTGTAGCCGTAGTTGCCCTTGCCGGCCAACACAGCGTTCACCACCACAGACGCTTCGCCGCCGCCGTTGAACACGATTTCGCGCAGAGGCGCTTCGATCGCTTTCAACACCAGCTTGATGCCGGCGTCCTGGTCGGCGTTGTCGCCCTTGATGGCGCCAGCAGTTTGCTTGGCGCGCAACAGTGCAACACCGCCGCCAGCCACAATGCCTTCTTCCACAGCTGCGCGGGTCGCGTGCAGTGCGTCTTCAACACGGGCTTTCTTTTCTTTCATTTCGACTTCGGTGGCAGCGCCAACCTTGATCACGGCAACACCGCCGGCCAGCTTGGCCACGCGCTCTTGCAGCTTTTCACGGTCGTAGTCGGAAGTCGCTTCTTCGATTTGCACGCGCACTTGTTTGACGCGGGCTTCGATGTCGGCAGCAGCACCAGCACCGTCGATGATGATGGTGTTTTCTTTGGAGACTTCGATGCGCTTGGCAGAACCCAGGTCAGCCAAAGTCACTTTTTCCAGCGACAGGCCGATTTCTTCAGCGATCACCTTGCCGCCGGTCAGGATGGCGATGTCTTCCAACATGGCCTTGCGACGGTCACCGAAACCTGGAGCCTTGACAGCAACCACCTTCAGGATGCCGCGCAGTGTGTTGACCACCAAAGTTGCCAGGGCTTCGCCATCGACATCTTCAGCAATGATCAACAAAGGACGGCCAGCCTTGGCGACTTGCTCCAGGGTGGGCAGCAGGTCACGGATGTTGCTGATCTTCTTGTCGAACAACAGCACAAACGGGTTGTCCAGCAAAGCGGCTTGCTTTTCTGGGTTGTTGATGAAGTAAGGCGACAGGTAGCCGCGGTCAAACTGCATGCCTTCAACCACGTCGAGCTCGCTGTTCAGCGACTTGCCGTCTTCAACGGTGATGACGCCTTCCTTGCCGACTTTGTCCATCG
>JAZKDY010000040.1:0-14653 GCA_040387325.1 Pseudomonadota bacterium
TCCGCGCAGTTGCGCCACGTCACCCAGCCCGCGTTCTCGCGGCGCATCCAGTCGCTGGAGGCCTGGGCCGGCACTGACCTGGTGGACCGCAGCAGTTACCCCACACGCCTCACGCCGGCAGGCGAGACGCTGTATGACCAGTCCATGGAGGTGTTGCAGTCGCTGCAAAGCACGCGCGCCATGCTGCGAGGGCATACTTCTGCGGCGCAGGACGTTATCGAATTCGCCGTGCCGCATACGCTGGCCTTCACCTTCTTTCCCGCCTGGGTGTCCAGCCTGCGCGAGACCTTTGGCCCCATCAAAAGCCGCTTGATCGCGCTGAATGTGCATGACGCCGTGTTGCGCATGGTGGAGGGCAGTTGTGACCTGCTGATTGCCTACCACCATCCGTCGCAGCCCTTCCAGCTGGACGCCGAGCGGTATGAAATGGTGAGCCTGGGTGAAGAGGTTGTGGCGCCGTATGTGAAGCCCGACGCCCAGGGCAACCCCATGTTCCAGTTGCCAGGCCGGGTCGGTCACCCGCTGCCCTACCTGGGTTACGCACCGGGAGCTTATCTGGGGCACATGGTGGAGCTGATCCTCAAGCAATCCAGCACCCCCATCCATTTCGACCGCGTCTACGAGACCGATATGGCCGAGGGCCTGAAGGCCATGGCGCTGGAGGGCCATGGCATCGCATTCCTGCCGCACAGTGCGGTCAAGAAAGAGCTGCGCGCCAAACGCCTGGTCAGCGCCGCCCCGCCCGATGCGAAGGGGCTGGACATCACGATGGACGTGCGCGTCTACCGCGAGAAGCCGGTGCTCAAAGAGTTGCAACGCGGTGGCGCACCCGTGTCCCGCGGACCGGCTGCCGCATCCAAAAACGCCGCGCAGGCCCTGTGGGACTATTTGCTGACCCAGGCCGCGCGCAAGTAAAAATAGAGAACCGACCCCATGCAAGAAATCACCCTGGCCCGACCCGACGACTGGCACCTGCACGTGCGTGATGGCGATGCCCTGCATACCGTGGTGCCGCACACCGCAGCCCAGTTTGGCCGCGCCATCATCATGCCCAACCTGCGCCCGCCGGTGACCACCGCAGCCCAGGCCCTGGCCTACAAGGCACGTATCCAGGCCGCCGTGCCGGCTGGCGTGGCTTTTGAGCCGCTGATGACGCTGTACCTGACCGACAACCTGCCCGCTGATGAAATCCGCCGTGCCAAGGTTGCCGGTGTGGTCGCACTCAAGCTCTACCCCGCGGGTGCCACCACGAACAGCGACGCAGGTGTGACCGACTTGCGCAAGACCTACAAAACGCTGGAAGCCATGCAGCGCGAAGGCATCCTGCTGCTGGTGCACGGCGAGGTGACATCCAGCGACATCGACCTGTTTGACCGCGAAGCCGTGTTCATCGACACCCAACTGATCCCGCTGCGCAAGGACTTCCCTGAGCTGAAGATCGTGTTCGAGCACATCACCACCAAGGAAGCCGCGCAATATGTGCAGACGGCTGACCCGTACACGGCAGCCACCATCACTGCCCACCACCTGCTGTACAACCGCAATGCCATCTTCACCGGTGGCATACGCCCGCACTACTACTGTCTGCCGGTGCTCAAACGCGAGACACACCGCCTGGCGCTGGTGCAGGCGGCCACCAGTGGCTCCAGCAAATTCTTCCTGGGCACCGACAGCGCGCCGCACCCCGCCCACCTGAAAGAGCATGCCAGCGGCTGCGCCGGCTGTTATACCGCGCACACCGCCATGGAGCTGTATGCCCAGGCCTTTGAAGATGCCGGTGCGCTGGACAAGCTCGAAGGGTTTGCCAGTTTCCATGGCGCCGATTTTTATGGCCTGCCGCGCAACGCGGGCACCATCACGCTGCGCCGCGAGGCCTGGACCGTGCCCGAGAGTTTTGCTTTTGGCGAGGCCCGCCTCAAACCGCTGTGTGCGGATGAAACCCTGCAGTGGCGCATGGTCTAGAGTCCATACGCTGGGACGTTGCGTGGCTTGCGCCCTGGCGTGAACAGGGCCAGGTCGTCGCGGCAAGTGTGGATGCGGGGTTGGACTGCGCGTCGGCCTTGTGTGCAGCCGCTGCACAGCATGGGGGCTTGCAAGGCCAGGGGCCGCAGTTTGTACCCCAATCCGCGCTGCCCAATGGCGAGGCGTATGAAGCCTTCATCTTCCGCACCCGCCAGGTCCCAACCCGTGATGGACTGCACGACTTCTTCAACGGCCTGTGCTGGCTGCACTTTCCGGCGACCAAGACCCGGCTCAACCAGTTGCAGGCCGCGCAAATTGCGGCAGCAGGCATCCAGCCTGTGCGTGGCCCGGCACGGGATGCACTGACGATCTTTGACGAAAACGCGGCATTCTTCCAAGGGCCGGACCTGTTGTGGGATGCGCTGGCCGCCAAAGACTGGCATGCGCTGTTTGTGACACATCGCCCGCTGTGGGCCCAGGCCCGACTGGTTCTGTTTGGCCACGCCTTGCTGGAGAAACTGGTGTCGCCCCGCAAGCCCATCACGGCCCACGTCTACCGCGCACAGGCCGCCAGCCCATCTCTGGCTGATCTGGATGACTGGATGGCGGCCGACCTCAGCGCAGAAAAATTGGCGACCAAACCCTTTGCACATCTGCCGGTGCTGGGCGTGCCGGGCTGGTGGCCGCAGAACACGGACTGCGGTTTTTACGCCGACACCAGTGTGTTCCGGCCGCCCAGCGGCGCAGTCCAGCGGGTTTGAGCACCCAATTCCCCTGCCACTTAGGGTCCATTTAGGGCCGCGTTCGCTTGAATTCAGGTGTTTCGACCTTACCATTCACGCTGTCGCCCTTTGTAATCAGGGCTGAAATCTACGAGGAAGCTATGAAACGTATTATTTTGTTTGTCATGACCAACCTGGCCGTGATGGTGGTCTTAGGGCTGGTGGTCAGCCTAACCGGTGCCAACCGCTTTATCGGCGCCAATGGCATGAACATCGGTACCCTTATGGTGTTCTCACTGATCATGGGTTTTGGTGGTGCCATCATTTCTTTGCTGATCAGCAAGCCGGTGGCCAAGTGGTCGTCGGGTGTGCGGGTGATTGACCAGCCCTCCAATGCCGATGAAGCGTGGATTGTGGAGACTGTGCGCAAGTTTGCGGACAAAGCCCAGATCGGCATGCCTGAAGTCGGTATTTTTGAAGGCGCTCCCAATGCGTTCGCTACGGGCGCGTTCAAGAACTCGGCCCTGGTGGCCGTGAGTACCGGCCTGCTGCAGGGCATGACCCGCGAAGAAATCGAGGCGGTGATCGGCCACGAAGTCGCCCACATTGCCAATGGCGACATGGTGACCATGACCCTGATCCAGGGCGTGATGAACACCTTTGTGGTGTTCCTGAGCCGTGTCATTGGTTATGCGGTGGACAGTTTCCTGAACAAGAATTCCGAGCGCTCTGGCCCCGGTATTGGTTATTACGTCACCACCATCGTGCTCGATATCCTGTTGGGCTTTGTGGCCGCAATCATCGTCGCCTGGTTCAGCCGCCAACGTGAATTCCGCGCGGATGCCGGTGCCGCCCAGTTGATGGGGCGCAAGCAGCCGATGATGAATGCATTGGCCCGTTTGGGTGGCATGGTGCCCGGCGAGTTGCCCAAGAGCATGGCGGCCATGGGTATTGCCGGTGGCATTGGCCAGCTGTTCTCTACACACCCACCCATTGAAGAGCGCATTGCCGCGCTGCAAAACGCGCAGTAATTTTTATTCGCCGCCGGTGCGTACCACCAGGTCGGCCAGCATCTCGCTGGACACATCCAGCCGCGCTGACAACACGCGGGCGATATTGCGGTAGATGATGTGGGCGCTGTCGGGATAGGCGTCCACCCTTTCGCGGTCAAAACGCATGGTGGCGCAGTCCCGGCTGGCCCGCACGGTGGCGCTGCGCACATGGCCGCCCACCAGGGCCATCTCGCCAAAACATTCGCCTGCTGACAGTTTGGCCAAGGTAACCACCCGGTCGCCGCGGTTCTTTTCCACCACCACCTCACCGGCAATCAGCACGTGGAACGAGCTGCCAATGTCGCCCTCGTTGAACACCACGTCCCCCGCCTTGTGTGGCATGTGTTCGGCCATGGCCAGCGTGCTGATCAGGCAGTCCTGGGTCATGCCCTGGAAGACCTTGACCTTGTTGGCGATCTTTTGCACGATGGCCGCATCCAGGTTCAAGCCGGCGGGCCGAACAATGATGTCGGCGCGCACATTCTCGGCAAAAATTTTGACGACGGCGGGATCAACTTTCATGGTGGTCCATCCTACACCGGTCCCGTGGTGCTGTTAACGGTCTGGCGCCAACAGCACGCTGCGGGCCACGGCCTCAGCCACCTTGATGCCATCCACCGCGGCGGACAGAATACCGCCGGCGTAGCTGGCGCCTTCACCGGCCGGGTACAGACCGCGGACATTGGTGCATTGCAGGTCCTCGCCGCGCGGAATCTTCAGTGGGGACGAGGTGCGTGTCTCCACCCCGGTCAGCACCGCATCGGCCATGTCAAACCCCTTGATCTTGCGGCCAAAGGCGGGAAGGGCTTCGCGGATGGCGGTAATGGCGTAGTCGGGCAGGCTGGGTGCCAGGTCACCCAGCAACACGCCGGGTTTGTAGGACGGCGTCACGGTGCCGAAAGCACTGGATGCGCGGGCCGCAATGAAGTCCCCTACCAACTGGCCCGGTGCCTCATAGCTGCTGCCGCCCAGCGTGTACGCGCCGGATTCCAGACGGCGTTGCAGGGTGATGCCCGCCAGCGGGTGTGTGGCGGCCACACTGCCGGGCGCATGTTCCCTGGCCAATGCCGCCGCTTGTGTGGCATACCGCGCACCATCCACCGCGCCAAAGGCATGGACAAAACTTGCTGCGTCAACGGGGAAGTCCGCAGGCTCTATGCCCACCACAATGCCGGCATTGGCGTTGCGCTCGTTGCGCGAATACTGGCTCATGCCGTTGGTGACCACACGTTCGGGTTCGGACGTGGCGGCCACCACGGTGCCACCGGGGCACATGCAAAAGCTGTAGACGGACCGCCCATTGGCCGCGTGGTGCACCAGCTTGTAGTCCGCCGCGCCCAGCATGGGGTGGCCGGCATGGCGGCCCCAGCGGGCACGGTCGATGACGCCCTGCGGGTGTTCGATGCGAAAGCCTATGGAGAAGGGTTTGGCCTGCATGGCCACGCCACGGTCGAATAACATGGCAAAGGTGTCACGGGCGCTGTGGCCCAGCGCGATCACCACCTGGTCAGTGAGCAGCTCCTCCACGCTACCGGTTTTGAGGTTTTTGACCGCTAGCCCCCGAATCGATTGATGGTTGCGCTCAGTTTTTAATAGCACATCAACAACCCGCTGCTCAAACCGCACCTCGCCACCCAGCGCAATGATCTGCTCGCGGATGCTCTCCACCACCTTGACCAGCTTGAAGGTACCGATGTGCGGATGCGCCTCGTACAAGATTTCGGCCGGGGCACCGGCTTTCACAAACTCCTGCATCACCTTGCGGCCCAGGAAGCGCGGGTCCTTGATCTGGCTATAGAGCTTGCCGTCGGAGAACGTGCCGGCACCACCTTCGCCAAACTGCACATTGCTTTCGGGGTTCAGCGTCTTCTTGCGCCACAGGCCCCAAGTGTCCTTGGTCCGCTGGCGCACGGTGGTGCCGCGCTCCAGCACGATGGGTTTGAAACCCATCTGCGCCAGCACCAGGGCGGCAAACATGCCGCAGGGGCCAAAGCCCACGACGACCGGGCGCAAGGGCAGATCAGCCGGTGCATGTCCCACCAGCCGGTAGGCCATGTCGGGCGTCGGGGCTATGTGGGGGTGTTTGTCGTGGCGCTGCAGCAGCGAGGTTTCGTGTGCAGGATCCGCCAGCACCAGGTCCACGATGTAGACCACCAGCAATTCAGCCTTGCGCGCGTCAAAGCTGCGTTTGAAGACTTCCAGGCTAGCAATGCCGTCGGCGGGAATGCCCAGCGCCTTGGCAGCCAGGTCCTGCAGGGCAGCAACCGGGTGGGCGACCGGTGCACGGTCCTCATCGGTCTCGCTCGGCGCATCGGCAGCGCGGCGCTCTTCAATCGGCAGGGCGGAGAGGGGGAGTTTGAGTTCGGTGATGCGGATCATGGTGGGGCGGGCTCGTGGTTATCAAGCAGGCGCCAATGATAAGGGGCCGCGCGCAGGCTGAGCCTGCACCATGGCGATGAAGGCGCGCAGCGGCGCCGGCACCAGGCGGCGGCTGGGGTAGTACAAAAAGAAGCCGGGGTCGTCCGGGCTCCAGTCCTCCAGCACCTGGACCAGGCTGCCGTCCTGCAGGCCGCGCTGGGCGTATTGCGCGTACACATACGCAAAACCCAGGCCCTGTTGCGCGGCCATCACCATCAGGCGGGCATCGCCCAGCACCAGGGGGCCATCCACCTCCACCTGCAGGGCTTCGTCGTCCTTGGCAAATTCCCAGCGGTAACGCACGCCACTGGGAAAGCGCAGACCAATGCAGGGCAAGGCCGCCAGCGCGCGGGGCGAGGTGGGGCGGCCGTGGCGCTGCACAAATTCGGGCGAGGCCACCACCACAAAACGCTGGCGCGGGCCAATGGGAATGGCCACCATGTCCTGCTGCAGGCTCTCGCCATACCGCACGCCAGCGTCAAAACCGGCTTGCACAATGTCGACAAGACCGTCGTCCAGCACCAGATCTACCGTCACATCGGGGTGCTGGCGCAGGAACTGTGTGACCAGTGGCGCCAACACCAGTTCACCGGCCGGGCGAGGTGCGTTCAGGCGCAGCAGGCCGCGTGGCGTGTCGCGGTAGGCGTTGATGCCGTCCAGCGCCTCGGCAATCTCCTGCAGGGCCGGGCCTATGCGCCCCAGCAGCTTCTGCCCGGCCGGCGTGAGCGCCACGCTGCGGGTGGTGCGGTTGAACAGGCGCACGCCCACTTTTGCCTCCATGGCCCGTACGGCGTGGCTCACCGCCGATGCCGACAGGCCCAGCTCATCGGCCGCCTGGCGAAAACTCAGGTGCCGAGCAATACAGGCCAGCAGTCTTAACTCTGGAAGGTCTACATCCATGGGTATTGATGAAAGTGTTTCATTGAATCAGCCAATGTAACGATATTTATTGATTTTTTTCGCATGAATAAGCTCCAGTCTTTCTAAACAAGCACCAGGAGTAAACATGCAGGATTTCAGCAACAGCCACACCGGCAAGACCTACCTCATCACCGGCGCGTCTTCCGGCATTGGGGCCAGCACGGCCCTGGCCCTGGGGCGTGCCGGCGCCAAAGTTGTGCTGGGCGCACGCCGGCGCGAACTGTGTGATGCATTGGCAATGCAAATCCAGGCCGCGGGTGGGCAAGCATTGGCCCTTACGCTGGATGTGACCGACGAAGCCAGTGTGCAGGCGGCCGTGGCCCGGACGGTGGAGCACTTTGGCCGAATGGATGGCGCCTTCAACAACGCCGGCGCCCTGGTGGGCGGTGCGCCCCTGCACCAGACCGAGACGGCGGCGCTGGAAGAGGCCCTGCGCGCCAATACCCTCAGTGTGTTCTGGTGCATGAAGCACCAGATCGCCGCGATGCTGGCCACTGGCGGAGGCGCCATCGTCAACAACCTGTCGGTGGCGGCTCTGGCGGGGTATGCCGGCATTGGGCCCTACACCACGGCCAAACACGCGGCGCTGGGTCTGACGCGCAATGCCGCGCTGGAGTATTTCAAGCAGGGCATTCGCATCAACGCGGTCTGCCCCGGCCCCACCGCCACGCCCATGGGCCTGGCCGGCTTTGGCAGCCTGGAGGCCATGCAGTCTGCGTTGGCCGCCTCACCCGCAGGCCGGCCCGGCCAACCCGAAGAAATCGCGGCCGCAGTGCTGTTCCTGTTGTCTGGTGCGGCCAGCTTTGTCAGTGGCCAGGCGCTGGCAGTGGATGGTGGTTATACCGTGGCCTGAGGCCTCAAGCCTTAAACCGGCAAGAAGCCTCTATCGACAAATACCTTTCCTCCGTGTCGTGGTGCGGGTGGCCACCGGGTGGTCGCCATAATGCATACAAAGGGAGGAAAAATTATGCGATTTAAGGTCTTCGCGGTCGTGGCGTTCGTGCCTTTTTGGCTGATGGCCTGTGGCGGTGGTTCCGGTGGAGGCACGACGGCCCCTGTCACACCCCTGCCGGCATGGACGGTGACGCCCGCTGCAATGACTGCCGCGCCGGATGTCACGCTGCCGTCGAGCGCGGTCTTCACCGCTGCGTCCAACGTGTTCCAGGACCCGGTTTATATCCAGGCGGTCGATCCCCAGAATGTTGTCTACCTGTTGCAGTCTTCCAGGCGGGTGGACGGTGGTGGCTATCAGTTGACGCTGGCCACGTCCAAGCGGCT
Organism: Pseudomonadota bacterium; assembly: GCA_040387325.1. Classification (GTDB taxonomy): domain Bacteria; phylum Pseudomonadota; class Gammaproteobacteria; order Burkholderiales; family Burkholderiaceae_C; genus Allorhodoferax. The sequence continues at coordinate 8,354 of JAZKDY010000040.1, forward strand.
GGCGGTGGGCCGCTACACCGGCAGTGTGGAGCTCCGGTTTTGCCCCGTGTCCGACTGCGCACAACAGCATCCCGGATCCCCGCAGCGCGTTCCCTACGACATCACGGTGGTCAACCCCTACCAAACGCCGCCGTTATCGCGCATCCCCGGCTTGCCCGACTGGGAAACCCACCAGGGCAATGCGGCGCACACCGGTTATGTTCCTGTATCGCTGGACGCCGCAAAGTTCACCACGCGTTGGCGTTGGCAACGGTTTGACGGCAGGTCCATGGGTGCGCCAGTCGTGGCGAACGACAAGGTCTTTGTGACGACCGCCAACGCATTCCTCCACCACACGTTGCAGGCCATCAAGGAAGCGGACGGCACGCTGGCTTGGGAGTACGCCAACTACTTTCTAACAACAGCCCCTGCTGTTTCCAACGGTGCCGTGTATTTCGCGAAGGCCTCCAGCTTCAGCGACGGTTTTTTATGGGCGATCAATGCCAGCGACGGTAGTTTGCGATTTCGCACCGCCGGCTCCACCAGCCAGGCCGCGACTGGGGGGCAAGCGCCTACCATCATGGCCGGTAGGGTCTACGTCAACAGCGCGCTCGACGGTGCCAGTGCCGCCACCGGCGGGACCCAGAGTTTCGATGCCACGACCGGCTCCCTGGCGTGGGCCCGATCCTGGGACGACGCCTATCGCTTCCAAGCCGGTACACCGGCACTTGATGCGCAGTTTTCCTATACCGTCTGGGAGAGTTTCCAGGGCAACCAACGCAGCAGAAAGGTCTATGCATTGGACGCTGCCACCGGCGCCATTGCCAAGGTCACCGACCTGGGCGGTGTGGGGCCTACATCTGACCCGGTGCCGGTGCTTGCCAGCAATGGCAGATTGCTGGTGTCCGATGGCCAAACCCTGCGTCTGGTGCAACCACTCAGCGGAAGCATCCTTTGGACGCTTGAAACCTCGAGTTACGCAGTAGAACCCGTCGTGGCGGGGGACACCGTATTTGTCGCCAACGGTTTGCGCAAGCAGCTGGAAGCGCGCAACCTGAACACCGGTGACCTATTGTGGGCATGGCCTATTGACGCCGCATTGGACCAGTTCTTTTTCAGCAATATGGTCGTAACCGACAGCCACGTATTTGTAAGCACGCGCCGGGCCACCTATGCCATCGACCGCAACACCCACCGCCCGGCTGCATGGAGCTACCCCATGGCGGGCGCCAAGGCCATTTCAGCCAATGGGATTCTGTACATCGCAACAGCTGCAGACACCTTGCCAGGCTTCAACCCTATCAACGACGGGGGTCTGACGGCCATCAATCTGCGCTGAAGTCCGCCGCGGCCGGAGACCCGGCCCGTAAACACGTCAAACCGGCAGGAACCCCTCTATCGACAAATACCGCTCCCCCGTGTCGTAGTTGAAGCCCAGCACGGTAGACCCAGCCGGCAGATCGGGCAGTTTTTGCGCAATCGCGGCCAGCGTCGCGCCGCTGGAGATGCCCACCAGAATACCTTCTTCGGCCGCACTGCGGCGCGCGTATTCGCGTGCCGGTTCGGCATCCACCTGGATCACGCCATCCAGCAACTCGGTCTTCAAATTGGTGGGGATAAAACCCGCGCCAATGCCCTGGATGGGGTGGGGCGAGGGTGCGCCACCGGAGATCACGGGTGAGGCACTGGGCTCCACCGCATAAACCTTGAGATTGGGGAACTTGGCCTTCAGCACCTTGGCCACACCGCTGATATGGCCGCCAGTACCTACGCCGGTGATCAGCACGTCAATGCCGCCGGGAAAGTCTGCCAGGATTTCCTGCGCGGTGGTGCGCTCATGCACGGCGATGTTGGCGGGATTGTCAAACTGTTGCGGAATCCAGGAATCCGGTGTGGCGGCTGCCAGTTCCTGGGCGCGGGCGATCGCGCCTTTCATGCCTTTTTCACGCGGGGTCAGGTCAAACGTGGCGCCATAGGCCAACATCAGGCGGCGGCGCTCTACCGACATGCTGTCGGGCATCACCAGAACCAGCTTGTAGCCCTTGACCGCTGCCACCATGGCCAGGCCGACGCCGGTGTTGCCCGACGTGGGCTCGATGATGGTGGAGCCCGGCTTGAGGGCACCGCTGGCTTCGGCCGCCTCGACCATGGCCAGCGCAATACGGTCCTTGATGGAGCCCCCCGGGTTGCTGCGCTCGGATTTGATCCACACGTTGTGCGTGTCGCCAAACAGGCGGTTGATGCGCACGTGCGGGGTGTTGCCAATGGTTTGCAGGATGTTGTCGGCTTTCATGGGATGGCTCCGGTTATGGGACGTGGCATTGTGAACGACTTGTTCTACCTGCTGGTGTATATCCATATCACCAGCGGCGATAATAAGCCTGTGAAGCCCGCCAGACCACCGCTGGTGCAATCTGGGAAACCAGGCACTGGAGGAACGTCCGGACTGCATAGGGCAGCGTAGCAGTTAACCACTGTCCACCGACAAGCCGGGTACGCAAGTACAAGGCCCTAAGGTGAGGATTAGAGCAACAGAGACGAGCCGCTTCAGTGCGGGTGAAACGGGCAATCTCTACGCGCAGCAATACCAAGTAGGCCAACGTTGACGGGGCCCCCGGAGTTGGCGGGTAGGTAGCACCGAGCCGCTGGGTGACCAGCGGCCCAGAGTAATGGTGGTCACACGGAGGGAAACTTCCGTGCACAGAATCCGGCTTATCGGTGGGCTTCACACTTTTTTTGAGGTATGGTTAGGGCTATGTTCTCACCGCAGGAGGCAACATGCGACCCATACTGGATTTGTTGAAAAAACGCACCCCCGTCAATTGGAGTCTGAGCCCCCAGGACACCGTGTTTGATGCCCTGCAGACCCTGGCCAACCACAACGTTGGCGCCCTGATGGTGCTGGACAATGGCAGGCTGGTTGGCGTGTTTTCCGAGCGCGATTACACCCGCAAGATAGCCCTGGCAGGCAAGTCATCCAAAGACACCAAGGTGAAGGACATCATGACCGCCAATGTGGTCTCGGTCGCACCCACGGTGCGCACCCGTGATTGCCTGGCGCTGATGGGCCAGAAAAAGATCCGACACTTGCCCGTGGTGGATGGTGACAAGGTGCTGGGCATGATCTCCATCCGTGACATCATGGACGACATCATTGCCGACCACGAGCTGACCATCAACCAGCTACAGCATTACATTTCTTCTTGAACAGTTGAGGACAGAGCTGGCGCACTGCGTGTCGCTGCGGTCTGTCCCACAAGGTTTTTAGAATTTCTCATGTGGCGCCAGATAGCGCCACTGTCCTGCCGGCAGGTCGGCCAGCGTCACGCGGCCCAGCCGAATGCGGCGCATGTCAATAATTTCCAGTTTGGCCCTCTCGCACAGGTAGGCGATCAGGCCGCGGTGTGCACCCTTGATGGCGAAGCGCAGTTTGCTGCGCATGGGCGTGGCGCTGTTGACGCTGACCTTGGCATGGGGCAGGCTGTCATCCGAATCCAGCGTGCGGTTCAGCAGGTGCAGCGCCTGGGGTGTGACCTCGCCCTGCACATCCACTATCACCTCATGCTCCATGGAGCCCATGTCTTCCGTCAGTTTGCGCGCGACCCGCCAGTCCTGGGTGAAAACGACCAGGCCGCTGGCGGCATTCTCCAGCGGTACGGCCGCCGTGAGCTGCTTGAAATGGCGTTGCAGCATGCGTATGCCCGACGGGTCCTTGGCCATGTGTTTGGCCGCCACCAGCAGTGTGCGGGCATCGTCGAAATGCGCGCGGCGGGCGTTGCGGTTGAGTTTGCCCAGCGACTCTTCGGTGCCGTCGATCCAGTCGGCCGGTTTGTGCAGCACGATCGTGATGCTGTTGAGTTCCAGCAGGCTGGCTTCGGGGTCTATGGTGATGGCCTGGTTCTGGATGCGGAACTGCGGCTCCTCCACGACCTGGCCGTTGACCTTGACCCAGCCGCCTTCGATGTACTGCTCGGCTTCGCTGCGCGAACAGGGAACCATGGTTGCTACCCGTTTGGCCAGGCGGTCGCCGGTGTCTGTCTGCTGCAGTGGTTGCTGCTCGTCAGGCTGGTGCGCGGACTGTGGTTTTGTGCGCAGCGCAGTGACAGGGCGTTGGCGCGGCTTTGCGTTGGGGCGCTTGGCAGGATTGGCAGGATTGGCAGGATTGGCAACATGGGCTTCAGCAGGGGCAGCCGGGCTGCGTGGTGCTGCAGACTTCGCTACGGCGGGGAATAGGGCGGGATCCAGCACTGGTTTGGCCGCGTGCGGAATGGCCGCTGCCTTGCCCGGGCGCAGCGGGGGGCGGGGTATGGCGCTGGTTGCCTTGCCGGACTCGGCGGTCAGGCGCAGGGTTCCGGGGGCTGTGGGTTTGCGCAAAGTGGTCATGGTGCCGATGGTAACGGCTGTGCAGTGCAGCATGCCGGGGCCTTGTGCGATGGTGGGGGCGGCTGCGGACCCTGGCAAACTGCGTTAATCTTTGGGCAACGGGTCAAAGGAGCGCGGCGCTATGTGGTTATTGTCTTGTTACCCCTTTGCCTGGGTCGCCCTGAGCCTGGCACTGCTGGCCGGTTCTGCCCACGGCCAGCCCAGCCAGCAGAGCCCGGTTCAGCGGGAGATGAGTATCTCCACCTTCTCCAACACCGAAGCCCTGGTGCGCCCCATGGAGCGTGTCATCACCCAGGCCTACGAGCGCCTGGGCATCCGCGTCAAGGTGGAGCGTAAACCCATCACCCGTTCCCTGCGGGATGCCGATGACGGCCTGCATGACGCCGAACTGGGGCGCACGCTGGAGTCGGAAAAAGAGGTCAAACACCTGATCCGCATCGTCGAGCCCATTGGTGAGATCCGCTACACGCCCTACGTCATGCGGGGTGCAGCGGTCCCCTTCTCCAGCTGGCAGACACTCAAACAGGCGGGGCTGCGGGTGGGCACCCGTTTTGGCACCCGCGTGCCGGAAGCCCAGTTGGGCAGTGCCTTGACCGAGCGACCCAAAACGCAGGAGGCCCTGCTCAAGATGCTGGTGGCCCGCCATATCGATGTGGCGGTTGGCACCCAGACCATGATGCGCGCCATGCTGGCCGACATGCGCGACGCCGGGGTACCCGGTGTGGGCGATGTGGTGGAGCTGGCGCCGTTGGACCGCCAGCCGCTGTACCACTACCTGCACGCGCGCCACGCCGCGCTGGTCAAGCCACTGAACGCCGAACTGAAAAAAATGCAGCTGGATGGCAGCATCCAGAAAATCTGGGACGCGTCCGCCAAAGAGGACTTGTGAAGGCTTGCGTGCTGCGGAATCAGCCAGCAGCCAGCGTGCGGATGTGCTCCACATGCGCCAGCAGTGAACGTTTGGCCACCGGCCAGACGCGGGCGTCTACATCGTCATAGGCCAGGGGCAACCAGTCGTCCAGCGTGCCTTCTGGATGCGCCGCCATCACGGCGGCGATCTTGGCCTCGCGTTTCAGCCGGTGCGCTTTCAGGTGGGTGATGACACCGCTGGCCGCCGCCGCTGATCCACCCAGCACATGGCCGTGGGCCGGGAAGATGAACTGCACATCGTGCTCTTCGCAGGCCGCCAGCAGTGTGTCCAGCGACTGCAGGTAGTCACCCATATGGCCGTCCGGCGGGTCGATCACCGTGGTGCTGCCGTTCAGGATGTGGTCGCCCGAGAACAGCAGCCCGTCTTCCACCAGCAGCAGGCAGACATGGTTGGCGGCATGGCCGGGGGTGTGGATGGCCTGCAGCGTATGTCTATATGCCAAACTGGCCTCTAGCCCCCGTGCAGTCAAGCAAAGTTGCTCATTATTTTGTAGCAATTGGTCCGGAACGAAGTGGCTGTTGGCGCGCGCCGTCGGTGCCGATGGCAGGCCCAAAATCGGTGGCGTGGTGGCGCACAGGGCTTGCAGCGGCTTGGCACCGGGCGAGTGGTCCGCGTGTGAATGGGTGCAGACAATCATCTGGATATTGCCGCCGCTGCCGTCCGCATGCGCCGCGGCCTGCCACAGGCGCCGGATGTGGTCGGCATCCGCCGGGCCGGGGTCGATGGCGATGAAACCGGTGTTGGCATCCCCCACCAGGTAGCTGTTGGTGCCCGGGCCGGTCATGAAGCCGGGGTTGGGCGCGGTCAGGCGCTGCACATTGCGCGTCAGCGGCACAGGCTGCTCGGCCTGCCAGTCCAGCGTATGGTGCGGCTCGCTGCCTGTGGGGCAAACCAGGGCCAGTTCACCAAAGGCCATGTCGTGCTGCAGGAACAGCGTGGCGATGCCGCCCTGCAGGCCGGTGCGCTGGGCCGGGCTGGTGGGGGTGTCGGAACCGGGGGGGAGGGAG
>JAZKDY010000040.1:14663-52739 GCA_040387325.1 Pseudomonadota bacterium
GGGCATGCAGCCGTTGCTGGGGTCGTACCATGCGGGCATTTTGCAACAGGGGCCCAAGGCGTGCCAGCGTGGGCTGATAATCCACGCCATGCGCATTCCGTTCACCAAAATGCAAGGGGCCGGCAACGATTTTGTTGTGCTGGACGAAACCCGTGGCCGCCTGGGCCTGACTGCAGCCCATTACCGCTTCCTGGGCGACCGCCACTTTGGTGTCGGCGCCGACCAGATCCTGACCGTGCGGCCATCCCCCGGCCCGGGCATTGATTTCGAATACGTGATCCACAACGCCGACGGTGCCGAGGTCGAACAGTGTGGCAACGGTTCGCGCTGCTTCGCCCGTTATGTGTATGACAAGGGGCTGACCGCCAAGGATGTGATCCGCGTGCAGACCATGAAGGGTGTCATCGAGCCACGCCTGCTGCCCGATGGCCGCGTCACGGTCGACATGGGTGCCCCGGTGTTTGACCTGGACCAGATTCCGTTCGATGCCGCCGGTTTGGTGTTCCAGCCACAGGGAAATTGGGGGAATTGGCCTGTAGCCCCCGCCGGTACTGAACAACACGCTACCTTTTTGGTAGCGCCTGTGTCCATGGGCAACCCCCACGCCGTGTTGCTAGTAGACGATGTGGATACCCACCCCGTACTGGTGCAGGGCCCGCAGGTGCAGGCCAGCCCATGTTTCCCGCAGGGCGTCAATGTTGGCTTCCTGCAGGTGGTGGACCGCCGCCACATCCGTCTGCGTGTGTTTGAGCGCGGTGTGGGCGAGACACTGGCCTGCGGCACGGGTGCCTGCGCCGCCGTGGTGGCGGGCATACGACTGGGCCTGCTGGACGCGGATAACGCCGTGCAGGTGCAGACCCGTGGTGGCCTGCTGAGCATCGCCTGGGCAGGCGATACTGCGCCGGTGCTGATGACCGGCCCGGCCACCACCGTTTTCCAGGCAGAAATCGAGATCCCAGACAACCTATGAATCACAACGACGCCATGAACAACCCCATCACCGAAGACGACATTGCCCACTACCTGAGCAACACACCCGATTTCTTCCTGCGCCACGCCGAGTTGCTGGCCGCGGTGCAGTTCACCAGCCCACACAGCAACCGCACCGTGGGTCTGCAGGAGCGCCAGGCCGAGATGCTGCGCGAAAAGATCAAGGCGCTGGAACACCGCATCATGGACATGATCCGCCACGGCAGTGAAAACGTGATGTTGTCGGACAAGGTCTTGCGCTGGGCGCGCAGCCTGCTGACGGCTACCGATCTGCAGGCCATGCCCGCGGCGATTGAACACGACATCCAGACCCAGTTTTCCGTGCCCCAGGTGGGCATGCGGCTGTGGGGCGTGGCGCCCGCATTTGCCGGCCTGACAGTGGCACAAGAGGTCAGCGACGACGCCCGCGTGTTTGCCTCGTCGCTGATGGAACCGTTTTGTGGCCTGAACACCGGTTTTGAAGCGGTGGGCTGGTTGCAGGACCCCACCACCGTCAGCTCGCTGGCGTTGATACCACTGCGCGGCGCCGCTGCCGCCGATGGCATGCAACCTGCCTTTGGCATGCTGGTGCTGGCATCACCCGACGCCCACCGCTTCCACAGCGGCATGGGTACTGACTTTTTGGCCCGCCTGGGCGAGCTGGCCAGCGCCGCGCTGTCGCGGCTGAAGTAAACCGTGGAAACCGATGGCGCGCTTGTCGAGAAATACCTCGAATATGTGCGCGTCGAAAAGCGGCTGGCGGCGCGTACGGTTGAGTTGTATGCGCTGGACCTGCTCAAGTTAAAAGATTACGCGGCCAAAGTGCCCGTCGCGCTGACCGAGGTCCGCAACGCCCATATCCGCCGCTGGGTTGCACAGATGCACAGCGGTGGGCGCAGCGGGCGGGGCATTGCGCTCATCCTGTCGGGCTGGCGCGGCTTCTACACCTGGCTGGGCCGCCAAGGCCTGGTGGCCAGCAACCCGGTGCAGGACATACGCGCACCCAAGGCCCCCAAACCCCTGCCCAAGGCGCTGGGTGTGGACGAGGCAGTACAGCTGGCAAACTATAAAAACGATAGCGCGACCGTCAATTCCGACGGGGGCTACAGGCCAATTTCATCTACAGGCACTGGGCCGGAAGGCCCGCAGGAAAGCCAGTTGCTGGAACTGCGTGACGCCGCCATGGTGGAGCTGTTGTACTCCAGCGGCCTGCGTGTGGGCGAGTTGATAGGCCTGGACGCCCAGGCCAGCGCGGTCGGCAACGCCCAGGGCCAGGGCTGGATCGATATGGACGCGGCCCAGGCCCATGTGTGTGGCAAGGGCAGCAAGTGGCGGGCCGTGCCGGTGGGCAGCCAGGCGCTGCAGGCGCTGCAGGCCTGGCAACAGGCGCGCGCGGCGTTTGTGGCGGGCCAGCCAGAGGCCGCCACCACCAGCGCGGCGCTGTTCATAGGCCGCAACGGAACACGGCTCACCGCCCAGTCAGTCTGGCAGCGCCTGCGCAGCCGCAGCCTGCAGGCGGGGCTGGCCACGCCGGTGCACCCGCACATGCTGCGCCACTCGTTTGCCAGCCATGTGTTGCAGTCCAGCGGGGATTTACGCGCCGTGCAGGAGCTGCTGGGCCATGCCAACATCAGCACCACCCAGGTCTATACGCGGCTGGATTTCCAGCACCTGGCCAAGGCCTATGACGCGGCCCACCCGCGGGCCAGGCTCAAGGGCAACAAGCCCTGACCCGCGCCAGCACGTCGGCGGCATCAAAGGGTTTGGTGATGTAGTCCATCGCACCCAGGGCCAGGCCAAAGTCGCGCTCCGGGTTGTCTTCCATGGATGTGACAAACACCACCGGGATGTTGCGGCGCAGGGGATCCGCCTTGATGCGGCGGCAGACCTCGTAGCCGTCCATGCCCGGCATCATGATGTCCAGCAGCACCAGGTCGGGCGGTTCGTCGGACAACACAATCTTCAAGGCCTTTTCGCCACTGATCGCCACCTTCAGGTGGTAAAGCCCACCAAGTATGGGGCGCAGGCGGTCTATGTTTTCCGGCGCGTCGTCCACCAGCAGGATGGTGGGCAGGCCTTTGGGTGCTGGTGCGTCTGCAGCTGGCCGGGGCGCAACCCAGCGGGTCAGGGTGCCGAGCAACACGTTGACATCAATCGGTTTGGCGATGTGGTCGTTCATGCCCACAGCCAGGCATTTCTCCCGGTCACCGGTCATGGCATTGGCCGTCATGGCCAGAATGGGCAGCGTGGCAAACCGGGGCTGGGCGCGGATGCGGCGCGTGGCCTCAAAACCGTCCATCACCGGCATCTGCCAGTCCATCAGCACGGCGTCATAGTTTTTGCGGGACACCATGGCCAGGCCCTGCGCACCATCCGAGGCCACGTCCACCCGCATGCCCGCCTGTGTCAACAGTTCGGCCGCCAGTTCCTGGTTGATCTCGTTGTCCTCCACCAGCAGCACATAGGCACCGGTCAGTTTGGCCACCATGCCGGCGTAATCGTCGTGCCGTTGTGGCGCGTTTGCCGTATGCAAGGTGCTACCCAGGGCGGTGGTGATGGCGTTGAGCAGGGACGAGGGCGTGATCGGTTTCTCCAGAATGCCGTCCAGGCGCAGGCCCTCGGCCTGTTCCACCAGCTCGTCGCGGCTGTAGGCGGTGACCATCACCGTGGCCAGGGTTTCGGCAATGGCCTCATGGGCGCGGATGCGGCGAATGGCCTCCACGCCGTCCACCTGGGGCATGTTCCAGTCCATGATCACCAGGTGGTAGGGCGTGCCGCGTTGTTGTGCGGCCACCAGTTCGGCAATACCGGCCTCTGCCGCGCTGGCGGTGTGCACTTCGATGTGCAGGGATTCGATGATGTCCGACAAGATCTCGCGTGCGGCGCTGTTGTCGTCTACCACCAGCACCCGCAGGTGGCGCAGCTTGGGGTCGCTCAGCAGTGGTGAGACCTGGGGCTGCTGGTTGCGCTGCAAGCCCATCTTGGCAGTGAAGATGAAGCGGCTGCCACGGCCCAGTTCGCTCTCTACCCACACCCGCCCCTCCATCATGTCGACCAGGCGTTTGGTGATGCTTAAGCCCAGGCCGGTGCCACCGTATTTGCGGGTGGTGGACGAGTCGGCCTGCACAAAGGCGGTGAACAGTTTGTCGATCTGCTGGGGCGAGAGGCCGATGCCGGTGTCGCGCACCTCAAAACGCAGCAGCACATCCTGCGCACCGGGCAAGACGGGTTCTTCGCAGGTGACCTTGACGCAGATCTCGCCCACCGCGGTGAACTTGATGGCGTTGTTGACCAGGTTGAGCAGCACCTGGCTGAGCCGCATCTCGTCGCCCACCAGTGCGGTGGGCACGTGCGGGGCGATGTCAAACAGCAGCTCCAGGCCTTTTTCCTGCGCCTTGAGCACGCTGAGCGCCGCCAGGTGGTCGAAGGCATGGACCAACAAGAAGTCGTGGTACTCGAAGTTGAGTTTGCCGGCCTCGATCTTGGAGAAGTCCAGGATGTCGTTGATGATGCCCAGGAGGCCGTGCCCGGCGGTGTTGACCTTCTGCAGGTAGTTCCGCTGCTTGGGGTTGAGGTCGGTGCGCAGGGCCAGTCCGGTCATGCCGATGATGGCGTTCATTGGCGTGCGGATCTCGTGGCTCATGTTGGCCAGGAAGTCGCTCTTGGCCTGGTTGGCGGCCTCGGCCACCTGTTTGGCATGCACGATGGCCTGCTGGGCTTCCAGTTGTTCGGTGACATCCAGCCCGAAGGAGATCAGTGCAAACAGGCCGAAGTCGGCATCATTGTTGGTGCTGTTGCGCCAGGAGATGACGCGGCGCTGCCCGGCCTTGGTCCGTATGGCCTGTTCCTGCACGGGGGGGATCATGTCAAACGTCACCGTACCGGGGTCCATGCGCTGCCATTCGGTCAGGTTTTCCAGAATGCCACAGTGGGCCCAGCGTTTGCCCATCACTTCGTCGCGCCGGTAGCCCGTGATCTGTTCCGCCGTGGTGTTGAACAGGCTGACCTCGCCCTGGCGGTTGCGGCCCACCACCATCACGTTGGCGGTGTCTATCAATTTTTCGAGCAGGCTGCTGGTGTTGCGGGCCGCCGCCTCGGAGGCATTGCGCGCCCGGTTGGACTGGGCCAGGCTGTCGGCCATGCTGCGCAGCGCGTTGTGCAATTGTGCGGATTCGTCGTGGAAGGGCTCCAGTGCGATGCCATCCAGCCGGCCTTCTGCGATGTCGCGGGAGATGGTGACGGCTTCGCGCAGCGGCCGTATCACGCTCAGCCGTATCAGCACTGCCAGGCCTATGCCCAGCACCATCACGATCGACAGCACCTTCCATTGCTGGCTGCTGACGGTGCTGAAGCGTTCGGCTGCCCAGGATTCATCGTGCTGCGTGCGCTGCTTTGCCTGCACCACCACGGCATCGATGGCAACGCGGTGTTCCGCATAGATATCCGTGAGCCTGTTCAGGGACTGCTCTACGGCCGGTGCGTCATGGCGGTGCACGGCAGGCAGGAACTGGTCAAACGCAATCTCATAAAAACGCATGGCCGGTGTGTGGGCCTGGTAGAGCAGGGTGTCGGCCAGGCGGGGGTCCAGGCCTGCCGCAAGCCAGTGGGCATGGCGCGCCGCGTATTCGGCGCGCAGCACGCGCAGGCGGTCTATCAGTGCGCCCTGGTGTTGTCCGTCCATGGCGCGGGTAATTTGCAGGCACACCAGGTAGGACTCGATGATGTGCACGGGTGGCGGCAGTACGTCGGCCACCAGTTCCTGGCTCTGGTTGATGCGCTGGTAGACCGGGCCGCCGACTTTGACCTCATTCAGGGTCTTGAAAGACCAGAGGCCGTAACCGCCCAGACCCAGCAGGAACACCAGAACCAGCAACGCCAGCCGCGGCCCGATGCGCAGAAGGCGCAAAAAACTCATGGCGTATCCTGGATCTGCAGGGCCCAGTGCTGCGCCAGCGCCTGCAGGGCCGCCAGTGCGGTGTCAAAGTCATAACTCAGGATGGGGCGGGACACCGCTTCGAACGCCTGCGCCTGCGGGTGGCCTTTGAGTGTTTCGCCTATGGCCTCGGCCAGCGGCCCGGCATTGGCGTCGTCCCGCGACAGCAGCGCTGCCAGGCCCCGCAGCTGTTGCAGCAGGAGGGCTTGGTCCAGCAGCGGCGCCTGTGTGGCGGGCATGGTGCCAGCGTTCGCGCGGGACAGCTCCGCGTCGACCGCGTCCAGCAGGGGTTGCAGCGCGCCATTTAACTGCGCCTGCAGGCTTGCAAGCTGGTCGTGGGCACCAGCATCCAGTGCCTGCTCCAGTGCCTGGGCGGCCTGGCGCAGCGCTTCAGCCCCCAGGTTGGCCGCCAGGCCCTTGAGGGTATGGGCCAGGCGCTGGGCATCGACATAGGCACCCGCCTCCAGCTGGCCGGCCAGCGTGGCGGCGGTCTGTGCATGGGCCTGGGCAAACCGGAGCATGAGCTTGCGGTACTGGCGCACATCACCCCGCAACCGTTCCAGTGCGGCTGCCAGGTTCACCCCGGGAAGGTCAGGAAGACCCTGCGGCGGGTTGCTGTTGTCGGGTGCTGCCGATGTCAAAGTGTCCTCCCGCTGCGGGTCGATCTGCCGTGGTGCGGCGTTGGGGTTGCGTTCTATCCAGTGCTCCAGCGTAGATAGTAGTTGGTCGATATCGATGGGCTTGGGGATGTGGTCGTTCATGCCTGCCGCGAGGCACCGTCCCCGGTCACCGGACATGGCGTTGGCCGTCATGGCCAATATGGGCAGGTCGGCAAAACGTGGCTCGGCGCGAATGCGGCGCGTGGCCTCGAAGCCGTCCATGACCGGCATTTGCCAGTCCATCAGCACGGCGTCATAGGGATGCTGCAACACCATGGCCACGGCTTCTGCGCCATTGCTGGCCAGCTCAACCAGAACACCCGCCGCAGTCAGGATGTCGCTTGCCAGCTCCTGGTTGATTTCGTTGTCGTCCACCAGCAGCACGCGGGCCCCGCGCAAGTGCGCGGGCGGTGGGGCACCCTGGCTTCGGCGGCGCGGGCTTTCGGACTCCGGCATCGCGGGTTTGGTGACCGGGAGGCCGTCGGCGGTTTGCAGGGGCAGTCCCAGACGGGCGGTAAAGATGAAGCGGCTGCCGTTGCCGGGTTCGCTTTCGACGCGGATTGTGCCATCCATCATCTCGACCAGGCGCCGGGCAATCGTCAGTCCCAGGCCGGTCCCGCCGTACTGGCGGGTGGTGGAAGAGTCGCCCTGCACAAAGGGTTTGAACAGCTTGGCACATTGTTCGGCGCTCAGGCCGATGCCGGTGTCCCGTACTTCAAAACCCAGGACGATGCCGCTCTCCAGGCTCTCCAGGCGGTCCACCCGAACCCGCACCTCGCCCTGCGGTGTGAATTTGATGGCGTTGCTGACCAGATTGGTCAGGACCTGGCGCAGGCGCATTTCATCACCCACCAGGGTGTCGGGCACGTCCGGGCTTATATCAAAGACCAGCGCCAGCCCCTTGTCCTGGGCCGTGAGCAAGGTCAGGTTGGCCAACTGCTCCAATGTCTGTTGCAGGGAGAACGCATGGCTGTCCAGCGCCATCTTTCCGGCGTCGATCTTGGAGAAGTCCAGGATGTCGTTGATGATGCCCAGCAAACCCCGCCCCGCCGTGTTGACCTTTTGGAGGTAGTCACGCTGTTTGGGGGTCAGTTCGGTGCGCAGCGCCAGCTCGGTCATGCCAATGATGGCATTCATGGGTGTGCGGATCTCATGGCTCATATTGGCCAGAAACTCACTTTTGCTCTGGTTGGCCGCTTCTGCGAGTTTGCGGGCCTGTTGCGCTTCGTGTGTGCGCTCCATGACGCGGGACTCCAGGGTGGCATTCTGTTGGGCAACTTCGGTATGGCTGTCCGACAGGGCGCGCATCAGCTGGTTGAAGCCCTGCTGCAAGGTGTCGATCTCGGCGACCTGGGTATCACCCGTCTGGATGGCCTGGCCCAGCCCGCTGTCCGACAGCGCGCGCACCTGGGTCGAAAACCGGACCAGTGGGCGCACGATGTGGGCGCGCACAAATTGCCACAGCAGCAGGCCAATAAGCATCAGCAATGCAATGGCGGAAATGGCCACGGCACGCAGCGTTTCTTCGAGTTGCTGGTAAACCGCCTGTTCGCTGGACGCGATGTTCAGGTGCCCCACCTCGCTGCGGACCTGGTTCTTGGTCCGGTACAGGGGTTTGCTGACGGACAGTGCGGCGCTGGGCTGCATGCTGTTGCGGGCATGCCATGTCGCGACCACCTGGCCATCGGGTTTGACCACGTCTACCTTGACCACCGCAGGGTGGGCACCAATGCCGGTGACGATGGAGTTCAGCAGTGATTCATCAAACTCCCAGATGGCCAGCGCCGTACCGGGTGCAAAGGTCGTGGCCAGTGACTGCAAGGTATCGTGGATGTAGGACCTGGCGCGCTGGTACTCAATCAGGGACTGAACGCCGACGCCGGCGACCGCGAACACCAGAAAAGTAGGCAGCAGTTTGCGCAGGAAAACCTGTGTGAGGGGATAACGCGGCGACTGTGGCATGGTGTCAATCGGCCCACCTCAGGGGGCGTTGCGGGGAATGCGCAGGGCGAAACAGGTGTCGCCTGGCTGGCTGGTCACCAGGATGCTGCCTCCCAGGACGTTGGTCACCAGGTTGTGGACCACGTTGAGTCCCAGGCCATTGCTTCCGGTGCCCATTTTGGTGGTGAAAAATGGGTCGAAGATGCGGCCCAGGTGTGCGGCCGGGATGCCGCCTCCGTTGTCGGTGACGCGCAGCACAATCCAGGGATCGTCCACTGCCTCGAACGACACGGTCACTTCACCCGTTTGGGTTTGCGCAAACCCGTGCAACCGGGCGTTGTGTATCAGGTGCTGCAGCGCCTCGTGCACGGCCTCCGGGTAACTGTCCATGGTGATGCCCTCGGGCACATCCAGCCGTAGTGCGATGGCCTTGTCCTCCAGCATCGGTGCGACTGCGTGGGCAATGTCCGCAACATGGGTCGCCAGGTCAAAACGGCGGCGCTCCGAGCGCGCCTCGGTGAGCGCAATGCGCTTGAAGCTGCTGATCAGGCTGGCAGACTTGTTCAGCGTGGTCAGGACCAGGTCACAGGCCTGTGTGGCGTTGCCCAGATACTGGTCCAGCTCCGAACGCTTGATGCCGGTTTGCATGGCGCGCACCAGATGCTGGGTCTTGTCGTTGAGTGTGCTGGCAGCCAGCAGGGCGGTGCCAATCGGTGTGTTGAGCTCATGGGCGACACCGGCAACCATGGCGCCTACGGCAGCCAGCCGTTCTGACTGTGCGATCTTGTCGCGTGCCGCACCCAACTGGTCCAGCGCCTGCAGCAAGTCGGCGTTGGCCTGGGTGCGCATCGCGATCTGGCGCTCCAGCTCCACGGTGCGGTCATGCAAGGCCAGGTGGGTTTTGACCCGGGCCAACACGATGGACGCGTTGAATGGTTTGGTTACATAGTCCACCGCGCCCAGGCTCAGGCCAAATTCCTCGTCCTTTTGTTCGTCCATGGCAGTGACAAAAACCACCGGAATATTGCAGGTCTGCGGCCGGGACTTGATCTGGCGGCACACCTCATAACCGTCCAGCCCGGGCATCATGACATCCAGCAGCACCAGATCGGGCGGCAGGTCAGACTGGACAATTTTGAGCGCCTTCTCGCCGCCGTTGGCCACCTTCACGTGGTAGTGCGGTTTCAGAATGGCGTGGAGCAGGTCGATGTTTTCGGGTGCGTCATCGACCACCAGCAGGGTGGGCTTGTCCACGGTTTAACGCAGCGCCAGCGTGCGCGATTGCATGCCGCCGGACGGCAGCTGGAATACCGCCACCGCCCGCACCTGATCACCCGCCAGGGTCTTCAGGCTGCTGGCGGCCGCTGCCATTTGTTCCACCAGCGCCGCGTTTTGCTGGGTGACCTGGTCCATCTGCATCACCGCCTCGCCTACCTGCTGTACACCCATGGCCTGTTCGCCGCTGGCGGCACTGATCTCGCCCATGATGTCGGTCACCCGCCGTATGCTGGTCACCACCTCGGTCATGGTGACGCCAGCCTTGTCCACCAGCGCGGTGCCCTGTTCGACCCGTTCCACACTGGTATTGATCAGGGTCTTGATCTCTTTGGCCGCTTCGGCGCTGCGCCCGGCCAGGCTGCGCACCTCGCTGGCGACCACCGCAAACCCACGGCCCTGCTCGCCCGCGCGGGCCGCTTCGACCGCAGCATTCAGCGCCAGGATGTTGGTCTGGAAGGCTATGCCGTCGATGACACTGATGATGTCCGAAATCTTGCGGCTGGACTCATTGATACCCTTCATGGTCTCCACCACCTGGCCGACGACATTGCCGCCCTGGATCGCGACGGTGGACGCGTTTTGTGCCAACTGGTTGGCCTGTTTGGCGCTGTCGGCGTTTTGTTTCACGGTGGAGCTGAGTTCTTCCATCGAGGCCGCGGTCTCCTCCAGCGCGCTGGCCTGCTGTTCGGTGCGCATGGACAGGTCGTTGTTGCCCTGGGCAATCTCCGCGCTGGCGCCGGCCACACCTTCACTGCCCACGCGCACGGTGGAGACCACGTCCACCAGGTTGCCCTGCATCTCTTTCAGGGCTGCCAGCGCCAGGCCGGTCTCGCTTTTTCCGGTGCCGTCTATCTGCAGGGTCAGGTTGCCACTGGCCACACTGCGGGCGATTCCGACCATCTGGTTCAACGGGTTGGTGATGGCCTTGATCAGCATCCAGCCAATGGCGCTGGCCAGCGCGATGGCCAGGACCACGACCACGCTGAAGAGCACGACTGTTCTCTGGTAGTTGTCGGAGGCACGGTCGTACTCGGCCTTGGCTTCCTTGAGCTGCACGTCTATCAGTGTGGAGATGGCCGTGCTCATGGGGTCAATGGCTTCGTACAGGGGTTTGACCATGGCGGTCACCTTGTCCTTGTCGCCGGACTCCATGGCGGCTTTAGCCTGTGCGACCACGGGCTGGGCCTTGGACATCAGGTCTGTGGCCTGTGCCACGCCGCGTTTCTCTTCCTCGGTGAGGGTGGTGGAAATGTAGGCTTTCCACTGTGTTTCGGCCTCGGTCAGTGACGCGGTGACCTCTTTGGCGGCGGACTTGGGCTCCATGAGTCCCGCCGACACCTTGTTGGTGGCATCCACAATGCCCACCGCATACATGTCACTGACGATCTTGAGCTGTTTGAGCGGCACCACCCGGTCCGCGTAAATCGTGCCGATGGATTCGTTCGTGGTCTTGACCTTGAGGAAGCCAAAGCCGGCCATCAGGGTCACCAGCGCTACAAGGATGGAAAAGCCCAGCGTCAACCGGGTCGATATCTTCATGTCGTGCAGGTCCATACGAAATCCTTATTAGTTGTAAGTCTTTGTGGCGCTACCGCAGACTAGCACTGAGGAACGACCCTGCCTAGTGCTGATAGACACTTCTTTGCAAATCCGCCACGGGCACGCGCGGGCGGCGTTGTGTGTCTGCAAAGAGCGTCAAAATCGCCCCGGGTGGGGAGCGCTCAGGAAATTCACGTATGTGCGCTCTGATTTTTGTAGCGGTAACTTCAGCTTTTGCGAGGGCTAAGGCCGGAATTGACATACAGAGCCGTGGACAGGGGCCGGTTATTGCGCACTGGCCGTTAAAGTTGGGTCGCCGGATTGGGGTGTCGCCAATTTCTTGCGGCAGCGCAGAAGTTCTCCTGCCATCCAACCGTCGTCAGCCACTGGTTGTGCCTCACTTCCAATTTGTGCGAGCAAGGCGGTCAAGGTTACAAGGTCATCGGCTAAACAAGCGTGTTGTGCAAACCGATTGAGGTTCCATTTATCTGGAAAGCGTCGATAAATATCACTTAGCCCAGCGCGCATTTTTGTCCATGACAAATAAGTCTTCATTTGGGCCGAATCCCATAACCATCCTTGCCCGAACATCACCTCGTCATAGACGTGCGCGTACATGCTTTGACCGTCTTGGTCTCTGCTTTTATCCACCGCGAACTGCGCGAGATGCTCGATTTCTGCTGCGCTACCGCCATTTTTGGGTAAATGGTGAACCGTGGCCAAGCGATATATCCGCGAATGGTTTGGAAACTTGGAGGCGGCTTCTGCCAGTAACACTCCAAATCGCTTCGCCCCCCACCCTTGCAAAGTTGCGATCCGTATTAGCGTCGCGTACAAAGTGACTGTCCGGCGCTCAAAGGGCACTTCCTCAAGAGTTTTCCTGGCACGTTCAGCATATTCATCTTGCGCCTTTGCGCCCTCGCTCCACCGAAGCTCTGGGGATTGCGCACGCGCAAGGTTGATTTCACTCAGACCTACAGTGGGAAGTGTGGACACAGGGTATGCGCGTGACCAATCGTTCATCTTCGCTTCCATAGCATTCCAGCACTCGACCCGAAGTTCTAAATATGGCCTTTTCGGAGGGTCGTCACCCGCCGTCTCGGATTTGTCACATGATGCCAATGGCCAGAAAATGGCGTAGGTTTCAGCAAGAAAGACTCCGCGCGGGGAACGCTTTGCGCTGGCCAAGAGCGATGCGTACTGAGTTTCGATGGCAGAAAAGTCTCCTTTTTGAAAGGCTGAGTTAAATCTTGCCCAACTCTCGGAAGATTCAACACTTTGGGCGCCGGCTGCCACGCTCCAGCTTAGGACTGATAAAACGACCGAGTGGACGAATATGCGCTTAACCATTCGCGGTGCGATGCAGATCACTCTTCCCCCTTCGAAAAATTGCGGCATCGGTTGAGCCGCTCAGGCCTAGCCCAAAGCGTGGTATTAATGTCGTCTCCAATTTGTTTGAACACACGTTCAAGCGTCGGGCGGTCTCGCGCCATGCAGGCGAACCATGCATAGTTGTTCAGATTCCATTCAGATGGATAGCGCTTGACGATGTCGTCAAATCCAAGCTTCATTTTTTTCCAGTCTGCGTTCGTTCGACTGAAGAGGTCGTCTTTGAAATCACCTTGTGCAATGCTCCAGTAGAGCCTGGTGTAGAGCGCCATACCGTCGGTCTTGCGTGTCCGGGTGACGGCAAGATTTGCTAGCCATTCAAAGGCTTCAAAGCTGCCGCCCCACTTCGGAGCGAGTTTGTTGGCGGCGAAAAAGTAGATTTCGTAATACGTGGGGTATTTGTTGCTCGCCTCGACGACGAGATCCGCAAACTGGTTCGGATCCATGTCCTGGTACTGCGCAACTTTGATCATTGCGCAGTACCAGGCCTGGTCTCGCATAACTTGATTTCCCGGCGAAGCCAAAGCGTTGTAGGCCCGTTCAATGTAGTCTTTGAAAGGTTTCCACATCGCCGGGTCCACATCCCGGGCATAGCTGCTGCCGCGAAAGAAGTAGGCATGACCAATAAACACGCTGCTACGTGCGAAAGCTGCGACAGAAGATGTTGGATACATCTGCTGCCAGCGCTCGGTCTTTTTCTCCATTGCAACCCAGTGTTCCTCTTGCGCCACTCGAGGGCCTTTCGCGGAACCCTCCAGATTGTTCGGAAGAGCGGTGGCAGCCATAAGACCGTATAGCAATCTTGCCGACTTCAGTACGCCACTGGGCAATCGCTCGGTACTCTTGTTCATTTCCGCATAACGTTGCTCGATCCACGCGAAGTCTTCCCGTTGGAATGCACGGTTGACGTTTTCCATAATCACCTGGCGTTCGTTCATCTCGCTGGCGAAGGAAACCGCCTGTACGAAAGTTAAGAGAATGGCTAAAAAACCCTTTTGAATCATCATTCTTCCCTGTGTTTTTAATATTGGTAGTTGGTGCAAAAAGTGTATGGTGAAAGCCTGCAGCGACGGCGCCTGCAGGCCAAACTCGTTCCGAGTCCCGCGCGAAGCTCAAGCGGCGTAGGGCCCCAAACACCCACAAGCGAGAATACTTGCATGAAAACCATACGACTCCGCGCCGGCAAAGAGCGCTCCCTGCAGCGCCGCCACCCCTGGATTTTTGAATCTGCCATCGCCAGAGGCAGCGCCGACAGTGGCGAGACTGTTCGCGTGGAGTCTGACAGCGGCGCATTCCTGGGCTGGGCGGCCTTCAGCCCTACGTCCAAAATCCGCGCCCGGGTCTGGAGCTTTGACGAGACGCAGCGCATTGATGCTCCGTTTTTCATAGCGGCAGTATCAGCTTCCGCGGGGGCTAGAGCCCGATTTGACATACAGAGCAATGGCCTGCGCCTGGTCCACGGTGAATCCGACGGTCTGCCGGGTCTGATCGTCGACCGGTATGGCGACACGCTGGTGGCGCAGTTTTTGTCCAGCGGCGCCGAGCGCTGGAAGGGCGTGTTGGCCGATGCTTTGCTGGTCGCAACGGGTCTGACCAAGTTGTATGAACGTTCCGACGCCAGCAGCCGTGGGCTTGAAGGACTGCCCGAGGTCAAGGGCTGGCTGCGGGGTGGCGATGCGAACACACCGACCGACTTTGTGCTGCGTGAACACGGGTGGCAGTTGGGCCTGTCCATTGCGGACGGCCACAAGACCGGGTTTTACCTGGACCAGCGCGACAGCCGCAAGAAATTTGCAGACCATGCCCAGCGCCTGGGCTTTCAGCGCGTGCTCAACTGCTTTTGTTACACCGGGGGCTTTACCGTCGCCGCGCTGGCCGGGTTGCGCGCTGGCGGTTTTACCGGAGGGCATGTCACTTCCATAGACTCCTCGGGCGCAGCCCTGGAGAAGGCCCGCGCCAATGTGGAACTCAATGGTTTCGACACGTCTCAAACCACCTTTATGGACGCGGACGTGAATGCCTCGCTGCGCCAGTTTGTGACGGAGGGCCGGACGTTTGACGCGATTGTGCTGGACCCGCCCAAATTCGCCCCCACGGTGGCGCATGCGGAGCGCGCGGCACGGGCCTACAAGGACATCAACCGCCTGGCGCTCAAGCTGCTGGAGCCAGGTGGTGTCTTGTTCACCTATTCCTGCTCGGGTGGCATCAGCGCGGACCTGTTCCACAAGATCGTGGCGGGTGCCGGGTTGGATGCGGGGGTGGATGGTTTCATCACCGAACGCATGGGAGGCGCACCGGACCACCCCATGACGATTGCCTTCCCCGAGGGCGAATACCTCAAGGGCCTGGTTGTCATGCGTAAGTGAATATTGCCCCCACGTTCGCCCACTGCGTGTGGCTCTCTGCCCCCCGAGGGGGCCGCGTTTGGCAAAACCCCAAGTCCACACCTTGGGGCGGCCCGGCGGTGAAACCACGCTGTACCCTGTAAGCGCTGTGCCTTGAAATGACCAGTACACTCCCCACCTGCTGAATTTTGGATTGCCACATGAGTTTGATCCCCGCCACCATCCTGACCGGCTTTTTGGGCTCGGGCAAAACCACGCTGCTCAAACGTGTGCTGGCAGAGGCCCACGGCCAGAAAATCGCTGTCATCGAGAACGAGTTCGGTGAGGAAAACATCGACAGCGACATCCTGGTCAGCGACACCAATGAGCAGATCATCCAGATGAGCAATGGCTGCATCTGCTGCACCATCCGCGAAGACCTGCGTGCCACGCTGCGCGACCTGGCCGAGAAAAAACGCAAGGGCGAGCTGGACTTCGAGCGTGTGGTGATCGAGACCACCGGCGTGGCCGACCCCGGCCCGGTGGCCCAGACTTTTTTCATGGACGACGAGATTGCCGAGTCCTACCTGCTGGACTCCATCCTGACACTGGTAGACGCCAAACACGCGGAGCAACAGCTCAACGACCGCCAGGAAGCACGCCGCCAGGTAGGTTTTGCGGACCAGATTTTCATCAGCAAGACCGATCTGGTCTCCAAGGACGAAACCGACGCGCTGATGCACCGCATCAAACACATGAACCCCCGGGCGCCCCAAAAGGCCGTGCATTTCGGGGAAGTGGCGTTAAGCGAGGTGTTTGACCTGCGGGGCTTCAACCTGAATGCCAAGCTGGACATCGACCCGGACTTCCTGAAAGACGACACGCACGACCATGACCATGGGCATGACCACGGTCACGACGACCACGCGGGTCATGACCACGCACCCGGCGAGCATTGCGACCACCCCTCCCATGCACACGGCGCGGGGCACCACCACCACCACGATGACGACGTCAAGAGTTTTGTCTTCAAGTCCGACCGGCCATTTGATCCGGCCAAGCTGGAGGACTTTTTGGGCGCCATCGTCAACATCTATGGGCCACGCATGCTGCGCTACAAAGGTGTTCTCTATATGAAGGGCACAGACCGCAAGGTGATCTTCCAGGGGGTGCACCAGTTGATGGGCAGCGACCTGGGGCCACAATGGGCCGAAGGTGAGCAGCGCGGCAGCAAAATGGTCTTTATTGGCATCGACCTGCCCAAGGACATTTTGTTGCAGGGTATGGAACAGTCTTTAGCCTGACGGAAACCCAAATGATTGTCTCGATTTTGCAACGTATGGGTTTTACCAAGGGGAAGCCTGTACACTCGCGCGCCGGAGAAGCCCAGCCAAAAAAGCCTGTCAAAGGCAAGGCTGGGGGAGCAGGCCCCACCGACCATGCGCAGGAGATTTCTGCCAGGAGACACGAAGTGAACGCTAAATCTGGAAAAGACCGCAAGGCTGCGGCCGCCAAACCCAAAGCAACGGCTGTTGCAAAACCCAAAGGAAAACCTGCCGCAAAGCCTGGCAAACCCGTGGCCAAGGCGGTCAGCAAAGCGCCCGTCAAGCCAGTTGCCAAACCTGTTACCAAGTCGGCTGCCAAGTCGGTTGGCGCTTCCAAGCCCAAGGTCGTTGCAAAAGTAGCTTCCAAGCCGGTGGCAAAACCTGCCGCCAAGCCTGCTGCCAAACCCGTGGCGAAGCCTGTCGCCAAACCGGTAGCCAAGGCCAAACCTGCTAAAACTGTCAAGGCCGTCGCGAAAGTCGGCGCAAAATCAACGGCCAAGCCCAAAACCGCTGCGGCCAAGAAGCTCACCCCATCGGATTCAAAACCCGTTATTTCCAAACCCCGGGCTGTTGCCAGCCCTGCTCCCATGCCCGTTTCCAAAACGTCAGCCAAGCCAATGCAGACAACCGCTCCCTCCAAGTCCAAATCCCCTGTGGCCGCTCCTGCGGTCGTCGAAAAAGTCGTTGCTGCCGCTCCCGTGGCGGCCACCGTGCCTGCAAAAGCAGGGCGTCCTTCGTCCCGGTTGGCGCAATTGACCGTGCCATCCATGGCCCAAACCGTGGCCTCCACGGCGGCCAAAGCCAGCTATACACAGTCCGCACCAACGCCTATCATTGTTCCAGCCTTGCCGTCGTCCATTAAAAAAGACCCCAAGCTCGCCAACAACTGGAAGACAACTGCCGTGGCAGACCTCAGCGACGCGGAATTGATGGCCATGCCGGATTCCGAATACATGAACGCCGTTCAGTTGGCAGTGTTTCGTCTCAAGTTGACCAAACTCAAGCTCGATATCCTCAACAGTGCGGGAGAAACGACGGAGCATCTGCGTGAGGACACCTCGGTGGTGCCTGATCCAGCCGACCGCGCCACGATTGAAGAGGAACACGCGCTGGAGTTGCGCACCCGCGACCGTGAACGCAAACTGCTGAAGAAGATCGAACAATCCATTGGACGCATCGATGCCGGTGACTACGGGTACTGCGATGAAACCGGTGAAGCCATCGGTGTGGGTCGCCTGTTGGCACGCCCTACCGCAACGCTGTCGCTGGAAGCCCAGCAGCGCCGGGAGCTCAAGCAGAAAATGTTTGGGGATTGAGGCGACGGTCATCCTGACGCACCTGTCCGTTCGGTAAACTGAGCATATGGCCACCAAAAGCGATACCCCGGGATTGTTGTCCAAGATGGCGATGTTCGTTCGCAATCCGACCAAGGACTGGTCGGAGCTGGAGCGCCCCCAGCCAGACCAGGACAGCAGTTTTGACAAGCAGGTGCTCAAGCAGATGATTGAGCGCAAGCGTCAGAACGATTTCATCCGCAAGCGCGAGTTTGACCAGTTGCGCAAGCTGCGCAGCCGTGGTGTATCGGCCGTGGCGGGCATGGGCAGGCCTTCGGTTTTCCAGTCCAGCATGGCGACCGACCCCGATGGCCGGGCGGTCACGCTGAAGAAGATTGACGAGATCGAAGCCCAGATGTCCAAGCAATGGTGGAAGGGCAAGCAGGACGCGGCCAGCGCCCAGGGCGCAGGCCTCCCGGTTGCCAAATCCACCAGTGTTGAACCGACGGCACCCATGCCGGTCTCCGCAACCCCAAACCATGCGTCCCTGTCCATTTCCGAGCAGTTCGATACGTCTACGTCGAACCTGAACCTGGGTGATGCGGCTGCCGTTGGGGCCGATTTCAAGGCAACCGAAATGGGTGACGGCATGGAACCCATGCCACAGCACCCGCAAGGCGGCCCCAAGGCGCGCCCCGGTGTTGGCCAAATTCCGATTCTGGGAACCCTGGCGCAAAGTTACGACGGGCCTGACCACAGTTTCTCCGCGTCCAAGAGTTTTGCCATCGACGTCGAGGACATGGCCACCGATCCCGAGCTGGAAGAGGCGGCGATCCGGTTTGCCAATGGCGATGATGAAGGTGCCGAGAGTGGCCTGTTGGCCGCCCTGCGGGGTGACGCACTGATGCCTGACGTCGCACAGTCCTGGGCAGCCGCGCTGCTGGACCTGTACCGCGCAACGCAGGACCGCGCACGGTTTGACGAGGCTGTAGCCGAATTTGCCCACCGCTTTGAAACCGTGACGCCCCAGTGGAGCGCCATCGGTGACGCCACAACACCGCCCGCTGCTGACGAACCTGGTGCGCTGAGCGCTACGCCCCAGCGGGCTAGCCGCGACTACTCCATTGGTGCCATCTGGAGCAGCCCTGGCGAACTGAACGCCCTGGCGCTGGAGGATTTGCGCGACGCCATGGCCTCCAACCCCACGCCCTGGCATCTGGACTGGTCGCGTCTGGTGCGTATCGATGCGGATGCCATGCCCTTGTTGGCAGGGCTGTTCAGCAGCCTGTGTGATGAGCCCGTGGCGCTGCGTTTCAGTGGCGCCCAGCAATTGGTGGACACACTGCGCACCATGATGCCGTCCGGCGACCACAGTATCAATCCCGACTGGTGGGCGATGCGGCTCAATGCCATGCGCACCCTGCAATTGCACGATGACTTTGAGCTGGCGGCGCTGGACTACTGCGTCACCTATGAAGTGTCGCCACCTGCCTGGCAGGAAGCCCGTTGCCAGTATGAAAATGTCGAGGCCGAGGACGCCGCTTCACCGACAACACAGGCCAATAACTGGAATTCGGGCTTTGCCCAGGCCCCGACGGCACCCATCGGTCTGGATGGCGCACAAGCCATCAGCCTGGAGCTGAAGGGCAGTGTGCTGGGCGATGCGACACACGCCTTTGACGAGTTTGACGCCGCGGAGCACAAAGGCGACGGCATCATCGTGTCCTGCAAAGGCCTGGTGCGTGTCGATTTTTCTGCGGCAGGCAGCATCCTCAACTGGGTGGCCATGCGTGAGGCCGAAGGTTGCCATGTGCAGTTCCGCGACGTGCACCGCCTGGTAGCGGCCTTTTTCAACGTGATCGGCATCAACGAACACGCCCGTGTGTTGCCGCGTCCCATCTAGTTCACCCCATGGATGCGTTCCACGGCACGACCATCATCAGCGTGCGCCGCAAGACAGCGGATGGTTATTCCGTAGCCATTGGTGGTGATGGCCAGGTTACCCTGGGCAATATCATCGTCAAAGGCACAGCACGCAAGGTTCGCAAGCTGTACCACGGCAAGGTGCTGGCCGGGTTTGCCGGGGCCACTGCCGACGCCTTCACGCTGTTTGAGCGCTTCGAGGCCAAGCTGGAAAAACACCAGGGCCACCTGGTGCGCGCCGCTATCGAGTTGACCAAAGACTGGCGCACCGACCGCGTATTGCGCCGCCTGGAGGCCATGCTGGCCGTTGCCGACAAGGATGCATCCCTCATCATCACCGGCAATGGTGATGTGCTGGAGCCCGAAAACGGCATCGTCACCATAGGCTCTGGTGGTGCCTATGCGCAGGCAGCCGCAGTTGCGCTGCTGAACCACACTGAACTGTCTGCGGCAGAAATCGTCAAGCGATCACTTGAAATCGCCGGTGAGCTGTGTATTTATACGAATATGCAGCACACGATTGAGCAACTCTAGAATCTGCGGATTGGGCCATCAGCCCTGCGCCCTTTGATATGACCCCCCAAGACATCGTCTCCGAGCTCGACAAACACATCGTCGGCCAGTCCCAGGCCAAACGCGCGGTGGCCATTGCGCTGCGCAACCGCTGGCGGCGCCAGCAGGTGGCGGGTGACCTGCGGGGCGAGATCACGCCCAAAAACATTCTGATGATTGGCCCCACTGGCGTGGGCAAAACCGAAATTGCCCGCCGCCTGGCACGCCTGGCCGATGCACCGTTCATCAAGGTCGAGGCCACCAAGTTCACCGAGGTGGGGTATGTGGGCAAGGATGTGGATTCCATCATCCGCGACCTGGCCGACATCGCCGTCAAACAGACGCGTGAGACCGAGAAACGCAAGGTGCGCACCCGCGCCGAAGATGCGGCAGAAGACCGCATTCTGGACATCCTGATCCCGCCGCCGCGCAATGACTTCGGTTTTGTCAATGCCGAGGACCAGCCGCAAAGTGCGGCGCGCCAGAGCTTTCGCAAGAAGTTGCGCGAGGGCCAGTTGGCCGACCGCGAGATAGAGATCGACTTGGCCCAGCCTGCACCGCAACTGGAAGTCATGGGTCCGCCCGGCATGGAAGAAATGACTGAGCAGCTGCGCGGCATGTTCGGCCAGATGGGCCAGGCCAAGCGCCAGACCCGCAAACTCAAGATCAGCGAAGCGCACAAACTGCTGATAGACGAAGAAGCCGCCAAGCTGGTCAACGAAGACGAGATCAAGGCTCAGGCCATCCATATGCTGGAGCAAAACGGAATTGTTTTTATCGACGAAATCGACAAGGTGACGTCGCGCAGCGAAGGCAGTGGCGCCGAGGTGTCACGCCAGGGTGTACAGCGCGACTTGTTGCCCTTGGTCGAGGGGACATCGGTCTCCACCAAATACGGCGTGGTCAAGACGGACCATATTTTGTTCGTGGCCTCGGGTGCCTTCCACCTAAGCAAGCCCAGTGATCTGATTCCCGAGTTGCAAGGGCGTTTTCCGATCCGTGTGGAATTGCAGTCGCTGTCGGTACAGGATTTCGAAGCGATACTGATGCAGACACACGCTTCACTGGTCAAGCAGTACCAGGCCTTGTTGGCGACTGAAAATGTATCGCTGGACTTCACCGCAGAAGGCATTACCCGTCTGGCGCAAATTGCGTTTGACGTGAATGAGCGGACCGAGAACATAGGCGCCCGCCGCCTGGCCACCGTGATGGAGCGCCTGCTCGATGATGTGAGTTTTGACGCCGCACAGTTGTCGGGACAGACAGTGTGCATCGATGCAGCCTATGTGAACACCCGTTTGGGTGAGCTGAGCCAGGACGAAGACTTGTCGCGTTACATCCTGTGACACCTTGGGCGGCCCTCAAAAGAGCCGCCACCGAAAGACCGGGCACTGTGCTGCTTCTCAAGCGTTACTTTCAGTGCATGCGCTAAGTCCTTAATTTAGAACGATTTTTGAAGCACATTCAGCTTCAAAATCGCTGCTAAGTCCTTGATTTCATTGGAAAAAATTCTCGTTAGCCCTCTTGCAGGATTCACTTTTGCTGATACAGTGCAAAAAAGTGCAATTAAGTGGTGAAAAGTGTCTTTGAAAGGAACTTTTTGCCTGGCCGTGCAAGAAAAGGTGGATTTTGGTGTTTCAAGGGGCTTCGTCTCTCAGTCTGGATGCAAAGGGTAGGCTCTCCGTGCCGACCCGGCACCGTGACGTCCTGAGCGCGACGGCTGCTGGCCAACTGACCATTACCAAACACCCGCACGGCTGTCTGATGGTGTTTCCCCGCCCCGAGTGGGAAAAATTCGCGGCTCGCATTGCCGCCCTGCCCATGGAAGCCCAATGGTGGAAGCGCATCTTCCTGGGCAATGCCATGGACGTGGAAATGGATGGCACCGGCCGTGTGCTGGTGTCGCCCGAACTGCGTGAGGCCGCTGGCATTGCCAAAGACACCGTGCTGCTGGGCATGGGCACCCACTTTGAACTGTGGGACAAGGCCACCTACGATGCCCAGGAGGCCAAGGCCATGCAGGGTGACATGCCGGATGTCTTCAAGGACTTTTCCTTCTAAGGCCGAGCGGTGGAAACCCCATGGAACCATGCCACCGTACTGTTGAACGAAGCCGTGGATGCCTTATTCAACAACGTAACGGACCCGTCTGCCCCCGAGGCTGATGGCACCTACGTGGACGCCACCTTCGGGCGTGGCGGCCACTCCCGTCTGATTTTGTCGCGCCTCTCTGCGGTAGGGCGCTTGATCGCGTTTGACCGCGACCCTGAAGCGGTTGCCCAGGCCAATGCCATTGCGGACGAGCGCTTCTCCATTCGGCACGAGGCGTTTTCGCATGTGGCCGAGTTGCCCGGCGCCAGCGTCTCAGGAATTTTGATGGATCTGGGTGTGAGTTCACCCCAGATTGACAACCCGGTTCGCGGGTTCAGCTTCCGTTTCGACGGGCCGCTGGACATGCGTATGGACACCACGCGTGGGGAGAGTGTGGCGCAATGGCTGGAGACGGCTGAAACCAATCAAATCGCGGAGGTGATACGTGAATATGGTGAAGAACGGTTTGCTGGCCCCATTGCAAAGGCGATTGTTGCTCGCCGACAGGAACGGGGCCCAATTTCAACCACCACCGAGCTGGCCCAACTCGTGGCTGACACGGTCAAAACCCGCGAGCCGGGCAAGGACCCTGCAACGCGCACATTTCAGGCTTTTCGGATTTTCATCAACGCCGAGCTTGAAGAGCTGCAACAGGCGCTAGAGGCCAGCCTTTCCGTGCTGCAGCCGGGCGGGCGCCTGGCGGTCATCAGCTTCCATTCGCTGGAAGACCGCATCGTCAAGCAGTTCATCGCCAAACACGCCAAGGATGAATACGACCGCCGCGCGCCCTTCGCCGCGCCCAAGGTCATGAAACTCAAGGCCCTGGACCGCATCAAGCCCGGCAAGGACGAGGTCAGTGGCAATCCCCGTTCGCGCAGCGCCATCATGCGTGTGGCGCAGAGGACAACAGCATGATCCGGTTGAATCTGGTGCTGTTGTTGGCAGTGCTCGCCAGCGCCATCTATCTGGTCAGCGTGCAGTACGACTCGCGCCGCCTGTTCACCGAGCTGGACAAGGCCAAGACCGAGGCGCACCGCCTGGAACTGGAGAACGAGCGACTGCAGGTGGAGAAACGTGCGCAGACCACACCCGCCCGGGTGGAGAAGCTGGCGCGCGAGAAATTGCAGATGAGCCAGGCCAAGCCCGGCATTACGACCTATGTGACCTATTCCGAGGCGCCGGTCGCAGCGGCTGAGCCGCAACCGCCCCTGCCTGCATCCACCGGAAGCGGAGTGACGCGATGAGGCGCGGCGTGCAGTACACCTCCAGCCCCTTGCTGGCCAGCCGCACGCCGGTGTGGCGCAGCAAATTGGTGGTGGGCGCCATTGCCCTGGCGTTCTGTGGCCTGGCGGCCCGTGCCGCTTATATCCAGGTCGTGGCGAATGATTTCTTCCAGCGGCAGGGCGAGGTGCGTTTTGCCCGCACGCTGGACTTGCCGGCCAACCGTGGCCGCATTCTGGACCGCAACGGGCTGATCCTGGCATCCAGTGTGCCGTCCCCCAGCATCTGGGCCATTCCCGAAGATGTGGAGGTCGACAAGGCCAAGCTGGCCAAGCTGGCCAAGCTGCTGGAGATGCCGGTTGCCGATCTCGCCAAGAAATTCGAAGACGAAGACAAGACCTTTGTCTGGGTCAAGCGCCAGGTGGACGAGGCGGTGGCCAAGCAAATCACGGCGCTGAACATCAAGGGCATCTACCAGCGCAAGGAATACAAGCGCCAGTACCCCGAGGGTGAATCGGCCGTGCATGTGGTCGGCTTTACCAATGTGGAAGACAAAGGCCAGGAGGGTGTGGAACTGACCTTCAACCAGGACCTGGCCGGACGCAATGGATCACGCCGCGTCATCAAGGACCGCCTGGGCCAGGTCATTGAGGACGTGGGCAACCAGATTCCGCCCGTGGATGGCAAGGACCTGCAGCTCAGCATCGACAGCAAGGTGCAGTTCTTCGCCTACCAGAAGCTGCGCGAGGCGGTGCTGGAGCACAAGGCCAAGGCCGGCAGTGTGGTGGTGCTGGACACCACCACCGGCGAGGTACTGGCGCTGGCCAACTACCCCAGCTACAGCCCGGACAAGCGCCGCAACCTGACCGGTGAGCAATTGCGCAATCGGGCATTGACGGACACGTTCGAGCCCGGCTCGGTGATGAAACCCTTCACCGTGGGCCTGGGTCTGGAGACCGGGCGCGTGACGCCGCTGTCCCTGATCGACACCTCGCCAGGGCGTATCACCATCACCGGCTCCACGATTACCGACTCCCACCCCAACGGCATGTTGACGGTGGAGGGCGTGATACAGAAGTCCAGCAACGTGGGCACCACCAAGATTGCGATGCAGATGCAGCCGCACGAGATGTGGGACCTGTTCACCCAGGCTGGTTTCGGGCAGAAGCCGCAGATCAGTTTCCCGGGTGCGGTGTCGGGGCGGCTGCGACCCTACAAGACCTGGCGGCCCATTGAGCAAGCCACCATGTCCTATGGCTACGGCCTGTCGGCATCCCTGTTCCAGATGGCACGGTCGTACACCGTGTTTTCGCACGATGGCCAGATCATTCCCGCCACCCTGATCAAGAGCTCCACCCCCGCCGTGGGTGTGCAGGTGCTGTCGGCCCGCACGGCGGGCCAGGTGCGCAAGATGCTGCAAATGGCCGCAGGCCCCGGTGGCACGGGGCAAAAGGCACAAACCATCGGTTACTCCGTGGGTGGCAAATCCGGCACGGCCTACAAACAGATCGGCAAGGGGTATGGCACGGACAAGAACCGCAAGTACCGTGGCTGGTTCGTCGGCATGGCGCCCATCGACAACCCGCGCATTGTGGTGGCTGTGATGATTGACGAGCCCACCAATGGCAAGTACTTCGGCGGCGATGTGGCCGCGCCGGTGTTTGCCGAAACGGTGCAGCAAACCCTGCGCATACTGAGTGTGCAGCCCGATCTGGCGGTGAAGCCGCAAATCGTGGCACAAGCGGCGGAGGAGAACCTGTGATGCAAGCCCTGCATACACCCTCCCACGCCGCGCAGTGGCTGCGCCAGCAGGTCACGGGCACATTGCAGTCGGACAGCCGCAAGCTGCAGCCGGGCGACGGTTTTATTGCCTGGCCGGGTGCTGCAGTGGACGCGCGCCAGTTTGTGGGCGACGCGCTAAAGACCGGCGCCGCGGCCTGCCTGGTGGAGCAGACCGACGTGGCCAGCTGGGGTCTGGATGGTGAGCGTGTCGCCAGTTATCCAGGCCTCAAAACAGATACCGGCGTGATTGCCGCCGAGTTTTTTGGCGCTCCGTCCGAGGCATTGCAGGTGGTGGCTGTGACCGGCACCAACGGCAAGACATCGACAGCCTGGTGGCTGGCACAGGCCCTGTCGGCTTTGCCGGACGGCCTGGCATTGCCCTGCGGCATGGTCGGCACGCTGGGAGTGGGTCGCCCGCCTGCCAGCGGTGCTGCACACGCCACGCCCGCCCATGCATCGGTCATATCCACCGGACTGACCACGCCCGACCCGGTGCTGCTGCAGCGCACATTGCGCCGGTTCAGTGACGAGGGACTCACGGCCTGCGCCATGGAGGCTTCGTCGATTGGCATCGAAGAACACCGCCTGGACGGCACCCGGATCCGGGTGGCCGTGTTTACCAATTTCACACAGGACCATCTGGACTACCACGGCAGCATGGAGGCCTACTGGCAGTCCAAGCGCCGCCTGTTTGCCTGGCCTGGCCTGCAGGCGGCGGTCATCAATGTGGACGATGTCCAAGGCCAGGCACTGGCCGATTCCTTGCGGACATCTGCGCTGGATGTCTGGACCATCTCCAGCCAGTGTGAGGCGCGCTTGCAAGCGCGTGCTATCGCTTATGGCAGCCTGGGGTTGAGCTTTGATGTGGTCGAGGGCGGCGCATCTTGCCGGCTGCAGACCCGCACGATCGGCAGCTACAACGTCTCCAACCTGCTGGGTGTGCTCGGTGCCATGCGCGCCCTGGGCGTGTCGCTGCAGGACGCCGTGCATGCCTGCAGCACCCTGCACCCGGTACCGGGCCGCATGGAGTGCCTGGGCGGGGTGGATGCACCCTTGGTAGCGGTGGACTATGCCCACACACCCGACGCCCTGAGCCAGGCCCTGGCCGCACTGCGGCCTCTGGCGCAGCAGCGTGGTGGCCGTCTGTGGTGTGTGTTTGGTTGTGGCGGGGACCGCGATGCCAGCAAACGCCCGCTGATGGGTGCGATTGCGTCGCAAAAGGCCGACCAGGTGGTGGTGACCAGCGACAACCCGCGCGGCGAAAAGCCGGAGTCCATCATTGCGCACATTCTGCTGGGCCTGTCGCAGAGCAAGGCCGTGGATGTGCAGCCCGACCGCGCGCAGGCCATTGCCGAGGCCATAACCCGTGCTGCACCCAGCGATGTGGTGCTGCTGGCTGGCAAAGGCCACGAAGACACACAAGAGATTGCAGGTACCAAACACCCGTTTTCGGACCGCACCCACGCGCAGCAAGCGCTGAACCGCCGGCCATCTGCTTCCCTGGAGGCACGCGCATGAGCCATATGATGACTTCCGCCCAGGCCGCCCAGTGGCTTGCGGGTTCGCATCTGCACGGTGATGGTTCGCGTCAGATTCAGCGTGTGCACACCGACACCCGCAGCATTGAGCCCGGCGACCTGTTTGTAGCCCTGAAGGGTGAGCGCTACGACGCCAATGCCTTCCTGGCAGAAGCCGCACAGCGCGGTGCCGTGGCCGCCATCTGCCACGCCGATGCAGACCGCAGCGGCGTGGGCAGCATGGCCTGCATCACCGTGACCGACACGCGGTTGGCCCTGGGCGCACTGGCCCAAGCCTGGCGGGCACAGTTCAAGCTGCCAGTGATTGCGGTGACCGGCAGCAATGGCAAAACGACGGTGACGCAGATGCTGGCCTCCATCCTGGCAGCCCACCGCCCCAACGACGGTTCACTCGCCACGCGCGGTAATTTCAACAACGACATTGGTGTGCCGCTGACCCTGCTGCGCCTGCGCCCGCAGCACCATATTGCCGTGCTGGAGCTGGGCATGAACCACCCCGGCGAGATCGCTGCGCTGGCCGCCATGGTGCAGCCTGCCGTGGCCGTTATCAACAACGCCCAGCGCGAGCACATGGAGTTCATGCACACCGTGCGGGCCGTGGCGTTGGAAAACGGTTCAGTTATCCAATCTGTCGGCCCACAGGGGGCAGTTGTCTTCCCCAGTGACGACGAGTTCACACCGGTGTGGCAAGAGCTGGCGGGCCTTCGGCGCACGTTCACGTTTGCGCTGGATGGTGCGGAAGACCCTGCGGCGCTGACCTGTGTCCAGGCGCGCTGGGCCGATGGTGCGTGGCATGTTCAGGTACGTGGCATGGGCCAGGACCTGCACTACCAGTTGGCCATTGCGGGGCAACACAACGTCAAGAATTCACTGGCCGCCGCCGCCGCCGCTCTGGCCGCTGGCGTGTCTGCAGCTGCCGTGGTGGCCGGTCTGAATGCTTTTGAGCCGGTCAAGGGTCGCTCCCGTGTTGTGCGCCTGGCGGTGCAGGGGCGCAGCGTGACCCTGGTGGACGACACCTACAACGCCAACCCCGATTCGGTGCGCGCCGCCATCGATGTGCTGGCGGGTCTGCCCGGCCCGCATGTGCTGGTGCTGGGTGACATGGGCGAGGTGGGCCAGCAGGGCGCCGCCTTCCACGCCGAGGCCGGTCGGTATGCCAAGGCCAAAGGCATCCAGAAGCTGCTGACGCTGGGCGAGCTGGCCCAGGTGGCCGCCAATTCTTTTGAAGGTGCCCAGCACTTCGATTCGGTCGAGCACCTGATCGATGCGCTGCTGGACGCGTTACCCCACCAGCACAGTGTGCTTGTCAAAGGCTCGCGCTTCATGTGCATGGAGCGGGTGGTGCAGGCCATGGAGTTTCCCCATGCACCGTGATTATTCGTTTGGAGTGCCTCTACTATGTTGCTGAGCCTGGCCCAATGGTTGCAAGCCCTGTCGCCGGAGTTTGGCTTCTTCCGGGTGTTCCAGTACCTGACCTTCCGCGCGGTGATGGCCGCCGTCACCGCGCTGCTGATCGGCCTGGCCGCAGGTCCCTACGTCATCAACCGTTTGCGGGCCTTGAAAATTGGCCAGCCCATCCGCGGCTACGGCATGGAGACCCACCTGCAGAAGAGTGGCACACCCACCATGGGCGGCGTGTTGATCCTGTTGTGCATTGCCATTTCGACACTGCTGTGGGTAGACCTGAGCAACCGTTTTGTGTGGATCGTGCTGCTGGTCACGCTGGGATTTGGCGCCATTGGCTGGGCCGATGACTGGCGCAAGGTGGTGCGCAAGGACCCCGAAGGCATGCCCTCGGGTGAAAAGTATTTCTGGCAGTCGGTGATTGGTCTGCTGGCGGCGCTGTACCTGGTGTTCAGCATCTCGGAGAACTCCAACCTGCGGGTGCTGGAGCTGTTCTTCAACTGGGTGGCCTCCGGCTTTGATGTGGATCTGCCGCCCAAGGCCGGGCTGCTGCTGCCATTTATCAAAGAAGTCAGCTACCCCCTGGGCGTGTTGGGCTTTGTGGTGCTGACCTACCTGGTCATCGTGGGTTCCAGCAATGCCGTTAACCTGACCGACGGGCTGGACGGCCTGGCCATCATGCCGGTGGTGATGGTGGGCTCCGCACTGGGCGTGTTTGCCTATGTGACCGGCAGTTCGGTGTACTCCAAATACCTGTTCTTCCCGCACATTCCCGGCTCGGGCGAACTGCTGGTGTTCTGTGCCGCCATGGCCGGTGCCGGTCTGGCATTCCTGTGGTTCAACACCCATCCTGCCCAGGTGTTCATGGGCGATGTGGGCGCACTGGCGCTGGGCGCCGCCCTGGGCACGATCGCCGTCATCGTGCGCCAGGAGATTGTGCTGGCCATCATGGGCGGCATTTTTGTGGTCGAAGCCCTGTCGGTGATGCTGCAGGTCAGTTATTTCAAATTCACCAAGAAGCGGTATGGCGAAGGCCGCCGCCTGCTGAAGATGGCGCCGCTGCACCACCACTTCGAGAAAAACGGCTGGAAAGAAACCCAAGTGGTGGTCCGCTTCTGGATCATCACCATGCTGCTGTGCCTGGTCGGCCTGTCCACCCTGAAACTGCGATGAACCCCGAAGACGCGCCCATCCACAACCACGCTCCGGCGCCTGTGCCAGACGGCGCGGTGGAGCCGCGCGTGGTGAATGCGACAGATCCCGTTGAGACGGTGGATATCGGGTCGCCCGACAGCCCCGCGCTGCAAGCCGACGAGGCCCTGGTGGAGCAGGCCAACGCCCCCGCAGTGGCCGCCGCGCCCGCAGACCGCGCCCTGCCCACCACGCTGACCGCTGCCGCCGATGCTGCCGCCTTTGTGGCACAGATCTTTGCCGAGACCAAGGCCGAACAGGCCGCGCAGGCGGACAAGGCGCTCAAGGCCGAGGTTTTGCTGGCAGAAACCGCGGACGATGACGCCGAGCAAGAGTCAGTTGCAGATGCGCCCTTCCAACCCCTGCTGGGTCAAAACATCCTGATCCTGGGCCTGGGTGCCTCCGGCCTGGCCATGGCCCGCTGGTGTGTACGCACCGGTGCTGCCAGCATCACCGTGGCCGATACACGTGACGCGCCGCCGCAGTTGGCCACCCTGCAGCAGGAACTGCCCCAGGTGCGGTTTGTCGCCGGGCCCTTTGACGCTACCCTGGTGGAGGGGCAGAACCTCCATGCGGTGTACCGCTCACCAGGGTTGAGCCCTGAAGTGATTGCTCCTGTATTAGTAGCGGCACAGATAAGCGGGACGGGGGCTGGAGGTGAATTGGGCTTATATGCCATGGCGCTGAAGGCCTTGCAGGCCAGTCGTGGCTACACACCGGCGGTGCTCGCCATCACCGGTACCAATGGCAAAACCACCGTCACCTCGCTGACTGGTCAGCTCGTGGCCCATGCCGGTAAAACCGTGGCGGTGGCCGGCAATATCGGCCCCACGTTGCTGGACACACTGGCCGCGCACCTGGACGCGGACACACTGCCCGAGGTCTGGGTGCTGGAGCTGTCCAGCTTCCAGCTCGACGGCGTGACGGGTTTCGAGCCCACGGCTGCGGTTGTGTTGAATGTGACCCAGGACCATCTGGACTGGCACGGCAGCATGGATGCTTATGCAGGTGCCAAGGCCCGTATCTTTGGTGCGAGCGGCCTGATGGTACTCAACCGCGACGACGCGGCGGTGATGGCCATGCTGCCGCCACCCGTGCGCGCCAAACTGCAGAAACCTGTAGAACGCCCCTACTGCAGCTTTGGCACCGACATGCCCCAGCGCCCCGGCGACTTCGGCATTGAAGAAGTCAACGGCATGGTCTGGTTGGTGCGCGCGCTGGAGGCCGACGAGACGCGCCGCAAACGCAAGGAGGCCGCAGAAGAGCTGCACTTCCAGCGCCTGATGCCGGTAGATGTGCTGCGCATCCGCGGCCGCCACAACGCCAGCAATGCGCTGGCCGCACTGGCCCTCTGCGCCGCGGCCGGTTGTGCACTGGGCCCCATCCTGTTTGGCCTGCGTGAATACCGCGGCGAGCCGCACCGTGTGGAGCCCATTGGCATCCTCAACGAAGTAGAGTTTTTTGACGACAGCAAGGGCACCAACGTAGGCGCCACCGTGGCCGCGTTGCAAGGCCTGGGCGCCGACCGCAAGGTAGTGCTGATTCTGGGCGGCGAAGGCAAGGGCCAGGACTTTGCGCCGCTGGCCGCACCCGTGGCCCGGTATGCCCGCGCCGTGGTGCTGATCGGCCGTGATGCCCCGCTGATCCGCGAAGCGCTGGACGGCACCGGTGTGACGCTGACGGATGCGGAGTCGATGGATATAGCGGTGGTGCAAGCCAACCAGCGCGCCCACGCCGGTGATGCGGTGCTGATGTCACCGGCCTGCGCCAGTTTTGACATGTTTGACAACTACGAACACCGGGCGCGTGTGTTTGTTGCCGCGGTGCGGGACCTGGCTTTGGCTGCGGGCGTGGACCTGGAGAGCTTGGCATGAGCGCCATGGCCCAGTCCCTGTCCAAATGGTTTTCGGACCGCATGGGCGCGTCGTCGCGGGCGCTGCCGGTGCGCCTGGGCGGGCGGGGCTCGTTTGCGGCCACCACCTCGGTGCCGCAGGTCCGCGGGTTCGATCAGCCGCTGGCCTGGGTGGTTGTGGCCCTGCTGATGTGGGGCCTGGTCATGGTGTATTCGGCCTCCATCGCCATGCCGGACAACCCCAAGTTTGCCAAGTACACCCACACCTATTTCCTGGTGCGCCACGCCATGTGGGTGGCCACGGCTTTTGTGGTGGCGCTGATGGCCTTCCAGGTGCCGGTGGCCGTGTGGGAAAAGTA
The DNA here is from genome assembly GCA_040387325.1 of Pseudomonadota bacterium. GTDB lineage: Bacteria > Pseudomonadota > Gammaproteobacteria > Burkholderiales > Burkholderiaceae_C > Allorhodoferax. The sequence goes on from JAZKDY010000040.1 coordinate 46,208, forward strand.
TGCGCCCTGGTTGCTGGTGGGTTCGCTGGTGCTGTTGATCCTGGTACTGATCCCCGGCATCGGCAAGGTGGTCTACGGTGCCCGCCGCTGGATTGCGCTGGGCCCGTTCAGTTTCCAGCCGTCGGAGCTGGCCAAGCTGGCTGTGTTGCTGTACGCGGCCGACTACATGGTGCGCAAGATGGACGTCAAGGAGCGTTTCTTCCGCGCCGTGATGCCCATGGCCGGTGCGGTGGCCGTCATCGGTCTGCTGCTGCTGGCCGAGCCGGACATGGGTGGCTTCATGGTGATCGCCGTGATTGCGATGGGCATCCTGTTCCTGGGTGGTGTCAACGCCCGCATGTTTTTCCTGATTGCGACCATCCTGGTCGTGGCCTTCGGGCTGATGATCGCCTTGAGTGAATGGCGCCGCGAGCGCATCTTTGCCTACCTGGACCCGTGGACCGAGAAACACGCACTGGGCAAGGGCTACCAGCTCTCGCACTCGCTGATCGCCATCGGGCGGGGCGAGATTTTTGGCGTAGGCCTGGGCGGCAGTGTGGAAAAGCTGCACTGGCTGCCCGAAGCCCATACCGACTTTTTGCTGGCCGTGATCGGTGAAGAGTTTGGCCTGATCGGTGTGTTGATAGTGATTGGCCTGTTCCTGTGGCTGACCCGCCGCATCATGCACATCGGCCGCCAGGCCATCGCGCTGGACCGCGTGTTTGCCGGTCTGGTCGCGCAGGGTGTTGGCATCTGGATGGGTTTCCAGTCTTTCATCAATATGGGTGTGAACCTGGGCGCATTGCCCACCAAGGGACTGACCCTGCCGCTGATGAGTTACGGCGGCTCGGCCATCCTGATCAACATGATTGCCATTGCGATTGTGCTGCGCATTGACTTCGAGAACCGGCAATTGATGCATGGGGGGCGCGTATGACCGTTCCTCAAAAGTGTGCGTTGATCATGGCGGGTGGTACCGGTGGGCACATCTTTCCCGGCCTGGCCGTGGCGCAGGCTCTGCGCGAGCGCGGCTGGCGCGTGCATTGGATGGGCGCGCCCGACGGCATGGAGAGCCGTCTGGTTCCGGCCAAGGGTTTTCCGCTTGAACCTGTGGACTTCTCCGGTGTGCGGGGCAAAGGATTGCGCACGCTGCTGGCCCTGCCTCCACGCCTGCTGCGCGCCATGGCCCAAAGCCGGCAGGTCTTGCGCCGGGTCAAGCCCAACGTGCTGGTGGGGCTGGGCGGCTACATCACCTTGCCCGGTGGTGTCATGGGTGCGTTGATGGGCAAGCCCCTGGTGTTGCACGAGCAGAACTCGGTGGCCGGCATGGCCAACAAGGTCCTGGCGGTGTTTGCGCGCCACGTCTTCACCGCCTTCCCCAAGGTCATGGCCAAAGGCCAGTGGGTGGGCAACCCGCTGCGCGCCGAATTCCTGAAGCAGGCCGAACCGCAGGAGCGTTTTGCCGGGCGTACGGGTCCGTTGCGTGTGCTGGTGGTCGGTGGCAGCCTGGGCGCCCGCGCGCTCAACACCGTGGTGCCGCAGGCCCTGGCCCTGATTCCGGAAAGTGACCGCCCCATCGTGACCCACCAGAGTGGTGAGAAACAGATCGAAGAGCTGCGCAGCAACTACGCCGCCGCCGGTGTGCAGGCGCAACTGACGCCGTTCATCGATGACACCGCCAAAGCCTTTGCCGATGCCGATTTGGTGATCTGCCGAGCTGGCGCCAGCACGGTGACCGAGATCGCAGCCGTCGGCGCGCCGGCACTGTTTGTTCCTTTCCCGGCGGCCGTGGACGACCACCAGACCCACAACGCCCGTTTCCTGGTCGACCAGGGCGGTGGTTGGCTGGTGCCCCAAAACGAATTGACCCCCGGCCTGCTGGCTGAAATGCTACAAAAAACAGAGCGACCCACGCTGCTGGCACGGGGGCTAGAGGCCAAAAAGATGCAGAAGCTTCAAGCCACAGAAGCCGTGGTCGCCGCCTGTGAGGAGATGTGCCCATGAAACACGCGATAAAGCATATTCATTTCGTCGGCGTCGGCGGCTCCGGCATGTCCGGCATTGCCGAGGTGTTGTGCAACCTGGGCTACACGATCTCTGGCTCGGACCTGTCTGACAGCGCCACGCTGAAGCGCCTGGCCAGTCTGGGCATCAAGACCTATGTCGGCCACGCGCCTGAGAACGTTGTTGGAGCCGACGCGGTGGTCACGTCCACCGCCGTGCAGAGTGACAACCCCGAGGTGATCAAGGCGCGTGAGATGCGCATCCCCATCGTGCCGCGCGCGCTGATGCTGGCCGAGCTGATGCGCCTGAAACAAGGCATTGCCATCGCCGGCACCCACGGCAAAACGACCACGACCAGCCTGGTGGCCAGTGTGCTGGCCGAGGCCGGGTTGGACCCCACCTTTGTGATCGGCGGGCGCCTCAACAGTGCGGGCGCCAATGCGCGCCTGGGCAGTGGGGATTACATCGTGGTCGAGGCCGATGAGTCTGATGCGTCCTTCTTGAACCTGCTGCCCGTGATGGCTGTGGTGACGAACATCGACGCCGACCACATGGAGACCTATGGCCATGACTTTGGGCGGTTGAAGAAGGCTTTTGTCGACTTCCTGCACCGCATGCCGTTCTACGGTGTGGCGATTTTGTGCACCGACGACGCGGCCATCCGCGAGATCGTGGAGCAGGTCACCTGCCCGGTCACCAGTTATGGCTTCAACGAAAACGCCCAGGTCCGAGCCATCAATGTGCGTGCGGTGGACGGCCAGATGCATTTCACGGTGCAGCGCCGCAACGGTGTGGTCTTGCCCGATCTGGATGTGGTGCTCAACCTGCCGGGTCTGCACAACGTGCTCAATGCGCTGTCCGCCATTGCGGTGGCGGTAGAACTCAACATCACCGATGCGGCCGTGCAAAAGGCCCTGAGCGAATTCAAGGGTGTGGGCCGGCGCTTCCAGCGGTACGGTGACCTGCCATTGGCGCTCGGCGGTATTGCCACGGTGATTGACGACTACGGCCACCATCCCGTGGAGATGGCCGCCACGGTGGCGGCGGCACGTGGTGCCTTCCCCGGGCGGCGTTTGGTACTGGCCTTCCAGCCCCACCGCTTTACCCGCACGCGCGATTGTTTCGAAGACTTTGTCAAGGTCATGGGCCAGGCCGATTCGGTGCTGCTGGCCGAGGTTTATGCCGCCGGTGAGGCCCCCATTGTTGCAGCCGACGGCCGCGCACTGGCCCGCGCCTTGCGTATCGCCGGCAAGGTGGAGCCGATTTTTGTGGACGACATCACCGCCATGCCCCAGGCCATCGTGGACAACGCACTGGCGGGTGACGTAGTGCTGTGCATGGGCGCGGGGTCCATTGGCTCCGTGCCAGGCAAGGTGGTTGAGTTGCTACAAACAAATGAGCATAGTATTGAGGAGGGGCGGGGGCTATGAGCCAATTCGGTAAAGTAGCGGTGCTGATGGGGGGCGACTCCTCCGAGCGCGAGGTGTCGCTGATGTCGGGCGCCGGCGTGCTCAAGGCGCTGCTGTCCAAGGGTGTGGACGCCCATGCTTTTGATCCGGCCGAGCGCGATTTATCGGAGCTGAAGCGCGATGGTTTTGCGCGCTGCTTTATCGCACTGCATGGCCGTCTGGGTGAAGGCGGCGCCGTGCAAGGCGCGCTGGAGTTGCTGGGCATCCCCTATACCGGCTCGGGCATCATGGCGTCCAGCATTGCCATGGACAAGGTCATGACCAAGCGCATCTGGTTGTCCGAAGGCATACCTACACCGCGCTACACACTCTTGCAGCGCGGTGCGTTTGACCGTCGCCAGGTGGTCGAGGTGCCGGACACACTGGGCCTGCCGGTCATCGTGAAGCCGGCACGTGAAGGTTCTTCCTTCGGCGTCACCAAGGTGGTGGGTTATTCGGGCATGTCTGTGGCCGTGGAGGCCGCAGCACAACTGGATTCCAGCATCCTGTGTGAGGAGTGCATCGAGGGTGACGAAGTGACCTGCCCGGTGCTGGGTACTGGTGACGGCGCCCGTGCGCTGCCGGTGATCCGCATCGTCGCGCCCGATGGCAACTACGACTACCAGAACAAGTACTTCACCGACACCACCCAGTACCTCGTGCCCTGCGGTTTGCCTGCGGGTGAGGAAGCCGCCATCCAGGCCCTCGTGCTCAAGGCCTACCGCGTGCTGGACTGCCGCGGCTGGGGCCGTGTGGACGTGATGATCGACGGCAAGACCCGCAAGCCCTACCTGCTGGAAATCAACACATCCCCCGGCATGACCAGCCATTCGCTGGTGCCCAAGTCGGCGCAAGCGGCTGGCATCAGTTACGAAGACCTGTGTGTGCAGTTGCTGGCGACTGCCGCGCTGGATACGGGAGAACCTGTGTGAATCCAAGTGTGGCCACCCCGCTGGACGTCAAGCTGATGAACATCACCGCTACGGTGCTGTTCCTGGCTTTTGCCGTCCTGGTGGGGCTGGCCACGGCGCGTTGGGCTGCAAGGCTGTCGGCGTTCGATATCAAGGGCATTGTGGTCAGTGGTGATATCAGCCACAACAATCCCGTCACGCTGCGTGCCAATGTGGCTCCCCGCCTGTCTGGTACCTTTTTCAGCGTCGACCTGACGCGTGTGCGTGCCGCGTTTGAGGCCGTGCCCTGGGTGCGCCGCGCCACCGTGCGCCGGGAGTTTCCGGACCGCCTGCAGGTGGTGCTGCAGGAGCACCAGGCCGTGGCCTATTGGGGCAGCGAAGGCGAGCTGCGCCTCATCAACAGCTTTGGTGAAGTGTTCGAAGCCAATGCGGGTGAGGTCGAGCAGGACATGTTGCCGCGTCTGAATGGCCCACAAGGCCAGAGCGCCGAGGTGTTGGCCATGTACCGCGCGCTGACGCCCTTGTTTGAAAAGATGGACATGCCGGTGGACGAGTTAAGTCTGTCGGTGGGCGGCAGCTGGCGGGTGGAGCTGGAAAGCGGCGCCAGTATCGAAATGGGGCGTGGCGGGGTGGCGGAGTTGTCGGAGCGTGTGCGCCGCTTTCTCGCGACCCTGACGCAGGTGACTTCACGGTATGCGCGCCAGCCCGGTGCCTTGGAGTCAGCCGATTTGCGGCATGACAACGGTTATGCCATCCGCTTGCGTGGTGTGAGCACGGTGGCAGCAGTGGTCCCCAAGAAATAGCAAGCAGCGAAAGCAGAAATCAGCAGGTAATCCATATGGCAAAAGAATACAAAGACCTGGTCGTAGGACTGGACATCGGCACCGCCAAGGTCATGGTGGTGGTGGCCGAGGTGTTGCCCGGCGGCGAGCTCAAGCTGGCCGGTCTGGGTGTGGCGCCCAGCAATGGCATCAAGCGTGGTGTCGTCGTGAACATCGACGCCACGGTGCAAAGCATCCAGCAGGCCCTGCGTGAGGCCGAGCTGATGGCCGACTGCAAGATCACCCGGGTCTACACCGGCATCACCGGCAGCCACATCCGCGGCATCAACTCCAGCGGCATGGTGGCGGTGAAAGACCGCGAGGTCACCGCCGCCGATGTGGCCCGTGTCGTGGAGACGGCCAAGGCCATCAACATCTCGACCGACCAGCGCCTGCTGCTGGTGGAGCCGCAAGAATTCATCATCGACGGGCAGGATGTCAAAGAACCCATCGGAATGAGTGGCATCCGCCTGGAAGCCAAGGTGCACATCGTGACCGGTGCACAAAGTGCGGCCGAGAACATCATCAAATGTGTGCGCCGCTGCGGCCTGGAAGTGGAACAGCTGATGCTCAACCCGCTGGCATCCAGCCTGTCCGTGCTGACCGAAGACGAACGCGAGCTGGGTGTGGCCCTGGTGGACATTGGTGCCGGCACCACCGACATTGCGATCTTCACGAACGGTGCGATCCGCCACACGGCCGTGATCCCGATTGCCGGTGACCTGATCACCAGCGACATCGCGATGGCGCTTCGTACACCGACCAAGGACGCAGAAGACATCAAGGTTGAAAGCGGCCATGCCAAACAACTGCTGGTGGACCCCGAGACGCAGGTGGAAGTACCCGGTCTGGGCGACCGCGGCCCGCGCATGCTGAGCCGCCAGGCCCTGGCCGGTGTCATCGAGCCACGCATTGAAGAGATTTTCAGCCTGGTGAACCAGGTCATGCGCGAGTCGGGCTATGAAGAAGTGCTGTCTTCCGGCATTGTGCTGACCGGTGGCAGCTGCATCATGCCCGGCATGGTGGAGTTGGGTGAAGACATCTTCCTCAAACCCGTGCGCCGTGGCATTCCCAAGTACTCCAGCGCGCTGGCCGACATGGTGGCCCAGCCGCGTGCGGCTACCGTCATGGGCCTGCTCGAAGAAGCCCGTGTGGCGCGCATGCGCGGCTACAAGGTGGCGCAGAAAAACGGATCGATGAAAACGGCTTTTGGATCAGTCAAAGACTGGTTCATCGGGAACTTCTGACCATGGAACACAAGATGTGGTTGGCAAGGGGGAGTCCGCATGAGCGGTTGCCGGGCGCGGGCCCGCCACCGACTTTTGCAGATTACTGCAACGGCAAACAGTCCAACGTATTGAATTTAGTG
>JAZKDY010000041.1:0-56767 GCA_040387325.1 Pseudomonadota bacterium
ATCTAAGGAGTACGAACATGCAAATCATTCTGCTCGACAAGGTCGTGAATCTGGGCAACCTGGGCGATATCGTCAAGGTTAAAGACGGTTACGCACGTAACTTTTTGATCCCTTCGGGCCGCGCACGCCGCGCTACCGAAGCTGCCAAGGCTGCTTTTGAAGCCAAGCGCGCTGAGTTGGAAAAAGCTGCAGCCGCCAAGCTGGCCGAGTGCCAAGCATTGGGCGAAAAGCTGGGTGGTACAACCATCAAGCTGACCCAAAAAGCTGGTGTGGATGGCCGTCTGTTTGGCTCTGTGACCAATTCTGACATCGCTGAAGAGCTGGTCAAGAATGGCTACAAGGTTGTCAAGTCGCAAATCCGCATGCCCAACGGTCCTATCAAGATCGTTAGCGAAAGCACTGTGGCCGTGGCTCTGCACACCGATGTGGTGGTGGACATCACTGTCTCTGTGTACGGCGAAACTGCCTAAATCAACACGCCGGCCCGCAAGGTTGGCGCTGTTACCAAAAGCCGCAAGGGTTCACGCCCTGGCGGCTTTTGTTTTTTGCTACCCCCAAGTTACCCACAGCATTTAGTTGTTGTCCACAGCCTTTTCCCCAGAGTTATGCATTGCCGCGGTAGCCGGTAGCGCATAGCATGGAAAGCTTCAAGGAAAATCCATGTCCACCGTTCTTTCCCCAGTAGACGAATACGGCCAAGACCGCCAGATTGCGCAGCTGCGCGTGCCCCCGCACTCTATTGAGGGCGAATCCAGCGTGCTGGGCGGCTTGCTGCTGGACAACGCCGCCTGGGACCGGGTGGGCGACATCCTGATGGACAATGACTTCTACCGCTACGAGCACCGGCTGATCTATGCGGCCATTGGTGCCCTGGTCAATGCCAGCAAACCTGCCGATGTGATCACCGTGTTCGAGCACATGCAAAGCCAGGGCCGGGCCGAAGAAATCGGTGGTCTGGCCTATCTGAACTCGCTGGCCCAGTACGTGCCCAGTGCCAGCAACATCCGCCGTTATGCCGAGATCGTGCGCGACCGCTCGCTGTTGCGCAAGCTGGTCACGGCCAGTGACGAGATCGCCACCAATGCCTTCAACCCCAAGGGTCGTCCGGTCGCTGAGATTGTCGATGAGTCCGAGCAGAAGATCTTCAAGATTGGTGAGGCAGGCAAGCGCAACAACCAGGGCTTCCAGGCCATGGATTCGCTGGTTGTCAAACTGCTGGACCGCGTGCAGGAGATGGCGGACAACCCGAACGACGTGACGGGTGTGCCCACCGGGTTTATCGACTTTGACCGCATGACGGCGGGGCTGCAGGCGGGTGACCTGATTGTGCTGGCCGCGCGGCCGTCCATGGGCAAAACGGCACTGGCCATCAATATTGCAGAGCACGTGGCCCTGAACGAAGGTCTGCCGGTCGCCATCTTCTCGATGGAAATGGGTGCCGCCCAATTGGCGGTGCGTATCGTGGGCTCCATCGGCCGCATCGACCAGGGCCATCTGCGTACTGGCAAGCTGAGCGATGACGAGTGGCCACGGCTGTCCGAGGCCATCGAGCGGCTACGCACCATTTCGTTGCATATTGACGAAAGCGCCGGCTTGACGTCCAGCGAGCTGCGTGCCAATGCCCGCCGCCTGTCACGCCAATGTGGCCAGCTCGGACTGATCGTTGTCGATTACTTGCAGCTGATGAGTGGCAGTGGTGGCGACGGAGAAAACCGCGCCACCGAGCTGGGTGAAATCTCCCGGGGTCTGAAGATGCTGGCCCGTGAGCTGAAGTGTCCGGTGATTGCCTTGTCGCAGCTCAACCGCAGTGTGGAGCAGCGGCCTGACAAGCGCCCCATGATGAGTGACTTGCGCGAATCCGGCGCCATCGAGCAGGATGCCGACATCATCATGTTCATCTACCGCGACGAGTACTACACCAAGGACCAGTGCAAGGAGCCGGGTGTTGCAGAGGTCATCATAGCCAAACAGCGTAACGGCCCCACCGGCACGGTTAAGCTGGCCTTCATGCGCCAGTTCACCAAGTTTGAAAGCCTGGCGCACGGCGGTGGTGGGGACTATTGATACATGAAAAAGGGGGCCGCAGCCCCCGATTTCATTGCTCCAATAGCTACTAAATCTATAGCACTTCGCTGGCAAAGTCCGCCAGGCGCGAGCGCTCGCCACGCGCCAGTGTGATGTGCCCGCCGTGTGGCCAGCCCTTGAACTTGTCCACGGCAAAGGTCAGGCCGGACGAGCCTTCGGTCAGGTAGGGCGTATCGATCTGGGCCAGATTACCCATACAGATAATCTTGGTACCAGGGCCGGCGCGGGTGATCAGGGTCTTCATCTGTTTGGGCGTCAGGTTTTGCGCTTCGTCGATGATGACGTACTTGTTCATGAAGGTGCGCCCGCGCATGAAGTTCATGCTCTTGATCTTGATGCGGCTGCGGATCAGTTCATTGGTCGCGGCGCGGCCCCACTCGCCGGCGCTGGTGTCGGTCTTGCCCAGAACTTCCAGGTTGTCGTCCAGCGCGCCCATCCACGGGCCCATCTTTTCTTCTTCGGTACCGGGCAGGAATCCGATGTCTTCGCCCACGCTGACGGTGGCACGGGTGACGATGATCTCGGTGTAGCGGCGGTCGTCCAGCACCTGGGTCAGGCCGGCAGCGAGGGCCATCAGCGTCTTGCCAGTGCCTGCCGTGCCGGTCAGGGTTACGAAGTCCACCTCGGGGTCCATCAGCAGGTTCATTGCGAAGTTCTGCTCGCGGTTACGGGTGGTCACGCCCCATACCGCGTTCTTCAGGTGGTTGAAGTCGCGCAGGGTCTTGATGACGGCTGTGGTGCCACGGATCTCGGTCACGCGGGCGTACAGGCTGGGCTCGCCGGGGGACTCAAAGTACACAAACTGGTTGATCAGCAGGCTGGGCACCACCGGTCCGTCGATCTTGTAGAAGGTGTGCTGGCCTTGTTGCCAGCTTTCCACCGCCTGGCCGTGTGTGGCCCAGAAGTCGGTGGGCAGTGCGGTTGCGCCGGAATACAGCAGGTCACCGTCTTCCAGCGTTTTGTCATTCTGGTAGTCGTCGGTGGCCAGGCCCAGGGCGCGGGCCTTGACCCGCATATTGATGTCCTTGGACACCAGCACCACCTCACGCGGTGCATAGTGCTGGCGCAGGGCCTCCACCACGCCCAGGATCTGGTTGTCGGCCTTGCCCTGGGGCAGGCTGGTGGGCAGCGAGTAATTGAGTGGCTGGGTCTGGAACAGCAACTTGCCGCGTGCATCGCGGTTGCCGGTGCTGGCCAACTGGAAACCGGCCGTGATGTCGGCCCCGGGCGTGCCGGCCAGTGCGTCCAGCGTGCGGCTGGTCTGGCGGGCATTGCGGGCGACTTCGGTCATGCCTTTCTTGTGGCCGTCCAGCTCTTCCAGGACGATCATCGGCAGGTAGATGTCGTGCTCTTCAAAGCGGAACAGCGACATCGGGTCGTGCAGCAGCACATTGGTGTCCAGCACAAACAGCTTGGTCGGGCCGGTGCGCACCGGCTTGCGCGAGCGGGCGGTGCTGGGACGGGTCTCCACCTGAATCATTACGGGGGCAGCGACCGGCTCCATTACCGGCGGCTGCTCACGCGGGGACTTGTCCAGCAAAGCAGCTGCTACGCGTTTCGGGGCTTCCTTGACTGCGACTTTTTCCGCAGCAGGCGGCCGCGCAGCAGGCGCCTTGGCGGCCTCGAAGTGTTCCGACTTCTGTGCAGGGCGGGCAGCGCTGCGGGCTACTGCAACAAAAGCTTTGGGAGGGAGGCGGTCAGCAGGTTTGGTGGGTGCGGGTGGCAGTGGCATGGATGGTGGGGCTCATGGAAGTGGAAGAAAAGGGCATCGCAAAAGCAAAAAAGCCGCCCTGAGCCAAGGCGGCTTTTTGTTGTGGCGCGTTTGCGGTGATCAACGGCATGGAATCATTATGCATGACCCGGATGACACCGCCAGATCAGCGTGTGCCAAAAACCACGCTAACGGGTCAAGCGGCTTTTTTCAATGCTTTGACGGCCTTGAGCACGTCGTCCACATGGCCGGGGACCTTAAGGCCACGCCACTCTTCTTTCAACAGGCCATCGGCGCCGATCAGGAAGGTGCTGCGCTCGATGCCCTTGACCTTTTTGCCGTACATGATCTTGTTCTTGACCACGCCAAACATATGGCACATTTTTTCTTCGGTGTCGGCGATCAGCTCAAACGGGAGTTCCAGCTTGGTCTTGAACTCGTCGTGCGACTTCATGTTGTCGCGGGACACACCGAATACGGTGGCGCCGGCTTTGACGAAGTCTTTGTATTTGTCACGGAACTGCATGGCTTCGGTGGTGCAGCCGGGGGTATTGTCTTTCGGGTAGAAATACAACACCATGGTTTTTCCCACGTGGGTAGTATTGCTAACCTTGATGCCGCCGGTTGCGTTGGCTTCAAATTCAGGTAGGGGCTTGTTGACAACGATCGCCATATGGTACTTTTAGTCTCGCTCAGGATGTGTCAGTCAAAGTAGAGGGTCCAAATGTGACAGGGTTTGGTGACAGCGTTTGTTTACCCTCGACTGCAACCCACGATTTTACTCTGAAAAGCACCCCATAAGACCTCAGGGTAAACCTGCTTACAACAAAAGGGCTGCAACCACCTTGCGGCCTTCACCGGCCAGGAAGTTGTAAGTGCGGCACGCGGCCTGCGTATCCATGGTCTCCACACCGATGCGTTTGGCGTACAGGGCCTGCAAGAGAGCCGGCTTGGGAAAGCGGATGCGCTCACCACTGCCAAAGATGACCAGCTCGACATCCATCGCTGCCAGGCGCTCGAAATGGTGGTCCTGCAAGTCGTCAAACTGGGCACATTCCCAGAAATAGGGTGCCGCCAGCGTACTGACCACCACACTGGATGTGTATTTCTCCCCGTTGACAGTGACCCAGCCTGGCCCATAACCCGTCACCGACGACGATTCTGTGGGGTCTGGAAGAAACTTCATGGTGGTGCCTGGGTGAATTTGAATGCTGCACCGCACTAAGAATGTGCGGAACTGTGGTCAAATTATAGGTTTCGCCCTGTGCTAAAGACTTCTGGAGGGACTTTTGCGTACCATTCAAAAATCGGCCAAGCTGGCTAATGTGCTCTACGACATTCGCGGACCCATCATGGATGCGGCCCGCCAAATGGAGGACGAAGGCCAGAAGATCATCAAGCTCAACCTCGGCAACCTCGCCGTTTTTGGCTTTGATGCCCCGGAAGAAATCCAGCAGGACATGATCCGCAACCTGCCCAATTCCGCGGGTTACTCCGACAGCAAGGGCATCTTCGCCGCGCGCAAGGCGGTGATGCACGAAACCCAGAAACAGGGCATTGCCGGCGTCACGCTGGACGATATCTACCTGGGCAATGGCGCCAGCGAACTCATCACCATGGCCACCAATGCGCTGCTGGATGACGGCGACGAGTTGCTGCTGCCCATGCCCGACTACCCGCTGTGGACCGCGGCCACCAGCCTGTCCGGCGGCACGCCAGTGCACTACCTGTGCGACGAAGCCAATGGCTGGATGCCCAATCTGGACGACATCCGCGCCAAGATCACGCCCAAGACCAAAGGCATCGTGGTCATCAACCCCAACAACCCCACCGGCGTGCTGTATTCAGACGCATTGCTGAAAAGCATTGTCGAGATCGCCCGCGAACACGGCCTGGTGATACTCGCCGACGAGGTGTACGACAAGGTCTTGTACGACGGCGTCAAGCACACGGCCATAGCCAGCCTGTCATCCGATGTGCTCACGCTGACTTTCAATTCACTGTCCAAAAGCTATCGCTCGTGCGGCTACCGTGCGGGCTGGCTGGTGGTCTCAGGCGACAAAAAGTCGGCTACGGACTACATCGAGGGCCTGAACATGCTCTCCAACATGAAGCTGTGCTCCAACGTGCCCGGCCAATGGGCGATCCAGACCGCACTGGGCGGCTACCAGAGCATCAATGACCTGGTCTGCGAAGGCGGCCGCCTGCGCCGCCAGCGCGACCTGGCCTATGAGCTGATCACCGCCATCCCCGGCGTGAGCTGCGTCAAACCCAGCGCCGCCTTGTATATGTTTCCCAAGCTGGACCCGGCGGTGTACCCCATCGCGGACGACCGGCAATTCTTCCTGGAACTGCTGCGCGAGACCCGTGTCATGCTGGTTCAAGGAACAGGCTTCAACTGGCAGCAACCGGATCACTTCCGCATTGTGTTCCTGCCCCACGAAGACGATTTGCGCGAGGCCATCAGCCGCATCGCCAAGTTCCTGGAAAGCTACCGCAAGAGCCATGGCACACAGCCTGCGCAAACGCAAGGCCAGCCATCTGCTATCAAGTTGGTAGCGGCTCGCGCATGATCCACGGGGGCTAGCTCCCTGTTTTACTCTTAGAGATTTTATGAAACCGATTCAAGTTGGCCTGCTGGGCATTGGCGTTGTAGGCGCGGGCACATTCAATGTGCTCAAGCGCAACCAGGAAGAAATCCAGCGCCGTGCCGGCCGTGGCATTGAAATCACGATGGTGGCCGATCTGGATGTGGCCCGTGCCCAGTCCGTGGTTGGCCCCGATGTGAAAGTCGTCAGCGACGCACGCGCCGTCATCGCCAACCCGGATATCGACATCGTCATCGAACTGATTGGCGGCTACGGCATTGCCAAACAACTGGTGCTGGAAGCCATTGCCGCCGGCAAACACGTGGTCACCGCCAACAAGGCCCTGTTGGCCGTGCACGGTACCGAGATTTTTGCAGCCGCGTCTGCCAAGGGCGTCATGGTGGCGTTTGAAGCGGCCGTGGCCGGTGGCATCCCCATCATCAAGGCGCTGCGCGAAGGCCTGACCGCCAACCGCATCCAGTGGATCGCGGGCATCATCAATGGCACGACAAATTTCATCCTGTCCGAGATGCGTGACAAGGGCCTGGACTTTGGTGTCGTGTTGAAGGAAGCGCAACGCCTGGGTTATGCAGAAGCCGATCCCACCTTCGATATTGAAGGCGTGGACGCCGCACACAAGGTCACGCTGATGTCGGCGATTGCTTTTGGCATCCCCGTGCAGTTTGACAAGGCCTACGTGGAAGGCATCACCAAGCTGGGCGCAGCCGACATCAAGTACGCCGAACAACTGGGCTACCGCATCAAACTCTTGGGTATTGCGAAGCGTCGCATAGACGACGCGACCAAGCGCACCATAGGAGTGGAGCTGCGTGTGCACCCCAGCCTGATCCCGTCCAAACGCCTGATTGCCAATGTGGAAGGCGCGATGAACGCCGTGGTCGTCAACGGCGACGCGGTCGGCAACACGCTGTACTACGGCAAGGGCGCGGGCTCCGAGCCCACCGCCAGCGCTGTGATTGCCGACCTGGTGGACATCACACGCCTGCACACCGCCGATGCGGCGCAGCGCGTGCCGCATCTGGCGTTCCAGCCCCATAGCATGAGTGACACCCCCGTCCTGCCCATGGGCGACGTGGTGACCAGTTATTACCTGCGCCTGCGCGTGGCTGACCAGGCTGGTGTGCTGGCCAAGGTCACCGGCATCCTGGCCGAAGCCGATATCAGCATTGACGCTGTATTGCAACGCGAAGCCGATGAAGTCGGCGGTGAGGGCAGCACCCAAACCGACCTGATCATCCTGACCCACGACTGTGTGGAAGCCAGGATGAATGCCGCGCTGGCCCAGATGCAAAGTCTGAGCACCGTGCTGGCACCCATCGTGCGCATCCGCAAGGAGGAGTTGGCCTGATGTTGTATTTGTCGACCCGCGGCCACCCCGATCGCAAACGCTTCTGCGAGATCCTGCTGGAAGGCTTGGCGCCCGACGGTGGTTTGTACCTGCCGGAGTCTTACCCGCAGATAAACGCAACAGCCTTGCAGCGCCTACGCCGCACCTTCCGCCAGGGTGCACCCGGTGGTTATGCGGATCTGGCCTTTGAAATCCTGTCGCTATTCATTGACGATATTCCTGAAGATGACCTGAAGGCCATTTGCAAGAAGACCTACACCGAAGACGTGTTTGGCACCTCCGAGATCGTGCCGCTGAAGACGCTGGAAGCGCCCAATGCCAAAGCAGGCGAGCCCGGCCTGTACCTGGAAGCCCTGTCCAACGGTCCCACGCTGGCCTTCAAGGACATGGCGATGCAATTGCTGGGCAATTTGTTCGAATACGAACTGGGCCGCCGCGGCGAAGAGCTGAACATCCTGGGCGCCACCAGTGGCGACACCGGCAGTGCGGCCGAATATGCCATGCGGGGCAAAAAGGGCGTGCGCGTCTTCATGACCAGCCCGCACGGCCGCATGAGCGCTTTCCAGCAGGCGCAAATGTTCAGCCTGATGGACGCCAACATCTACAACATCGCCGTCAAGGGCGTGTTTGACGATTGCCAGGACATGGTCAAGGCCGTGTCCAATGACTTGGAGTTCAAACGCAAGTACCGCATTGGCACCGTCAACTCCATCAACTGGGCGCGTCTGCTGGCCCAGGTGGTGTATTACTTTGCCGGTTACCTGCAGGCCACCGAAGAATCCGTACCCAAACCCCCGGGTCCACGCGATTCGCTGGCGCCGCGCAAAGAAGTCATTCAGAAAGTCAGCTTCACCGTGCCGTCGGGTAACTTCGGCAATGTCTGCGCCGGCCATGTGGCCCGCATGATGGGTCTGCCCATCGAGAAACTGGTGGTCGCCACCAACGAAAACGATGTGCTGGACGAGTTCTTCCGCACCGGCGTTTACCGTGTGCGTGGCAGTGCGGATACCCACGAGACCTCCAGCCCGTCGATGGACATTTCCAAGGCGTCCAACTTTGAACGTTTTGTGTTTGACCTGCTGGGCCGCGATGGCGCACGTACCAAGGCACTGTTTGGCGAGGGCTTGTCCAAGACCGGCCAGTTTGACCTGAGTGCCGATCCCAAATTTGCAGAAGCAGCCAGCCGCTACGGATTTATCAGTGGCAAGAGCACCCATGCGGACCGCCTGGACACGATACGCGCGACGTGGAACCAGCATGCCCTGGTCATCGACACCCACACGGCCGACGGCCTGAAGGTGGCGCATGAATACCGCCATCGGTTGGAACTGCGGGGCGGCCCCATGGTCGTGCTGGAAACAGCGCTGCCCATCAAGTTTGCGGAAACCATTGTCGAAGCCCTGGGCCGCGAGCCCGAGCGGCCGGCCAAGTTTGACGGCATTGAAGACCTGCCCAAACGCGTGCTGGTGATGGATGCCGATGTGACCGCCATCCAGGCCCTGATCGCCAAGGAATGCCAAGCGGCTTAAGCCCAATCGGCCTGTAGCCCCCGTCAACGCTGCGTTATACGCTATCAATTGGGTAGCGACTAAAGGATGAGGATGCCAGCATGACCACCGTAGTACGTGCCCCCTTGTTGTCGCTGGACGACGCAATGGAGCGGCTGTTGACCAGTGCCAGCCCGTTGCTTGCTGCCGAGCAGGTACCGGTAGGTGATGCGGACGGCCGTGTGCTGGCGCAAGACGTGGTGTCGGCGCTGCACGTGCCGCCGCAGGACAACAGTGCTATGGACGGTTATGCCTTGCGCTGTGCTGACGTGGTTCAGATGGGTACCACCTTGCCGGTGTCCCAACGTATTGCCGCAGGCGCCAATGGCCAGCCTTTGCAAACAGGCAGCGTCGCGCGCATCTTCACCGGGGCGCCGGTACCCCCGGGGGCAGACGCCGTGGTCATGCAGGAAGACTGCACGGCTTCGCCATCTGGCGAAGCTGCGCTCGATGTTCCCTTGGTCAAGGTCAACACCCAGCCCACGCCCGGCCAGAACATCCGCCGCGCGGGTGAAGATGTGGCGCGGGGTGACGTGGTGCTGTCCCGTGGCCAGCGCCTGGGTCCGGCCGAGTTGGGATTGGCCGCCAGCATTGGCATGGCCACGCTGGCAGTGGCCCGCAGCCCACGTGTAGCGCTGTTTTCCACCGGCGATGAGCTGGTCATGCCTGGCACCGTGGCGCCGCAGGACATGGCGCCCGGCGCCATCTACAACTCCAACCGCTATTTCCTGGCCACGCTGCTGCGCCGCATGGGTTGTGTCGTCACCGATCTGGGCATAGTCCCTGACCAGCCGGATGCCACGGTAGAGGCCCTGCGTGACGCGGCCCAATCCCACGATGTGATCCTGACCAGCGGTGGCGTATCGGTGGGTGAAGAAGACCATATCAAGCCTGCTGTGCAGGCGCTGGGCACGCTGGACCTGTGGCAAATCGCCATCAAACCCGGCAAACCTTTTGCCTATGGCCGCATTGGTGATGCGCACTTTCTGGGACTGCCGGGCAACCCGGTGTCCAGTTATGTGACCTTCCTGGTGCTGGTGCGGCCCTTTTTGCTGCGATTGCAAGGCATGCAAGATATCGCTATGAAAACCGTAGCGGCACGTGCCGATTTCACGTGGGCCAAAGCCGATAAACGCCGCGAGTTTCTGCGTGTGCGGCGCAATGCCGACGGTGGCCTGGATCTGTTTCCCAACCAGGGCTCGGGTGTGCTGACATCGGCCGTGTGGGGCGATGGTCTGGTGGACAACCGGCCTGGTAGCACCATTGCGCCGGGCGACACCGTGCAGTTTGTTTCCTTTGCGGAGTTGTTGGCATGACCCATGTGAACGTCAAATATTTCGCCTCCATCCGCGAAGCCCTGGGTACGGGTGGCGAAGCGATGGACACCCTGGCGTCCACCGTCGCCGGTTTGCGCGACGAGTTGATTGCCCGAGGCGGTGTCTATGCCGAGTCGCTGGCGCGGGGCAAGGCTGTGCGTGTGGCGATCAACCAGACACTGGCTGTGGAAACAGCGCCACTGGTTGAAGGGGCTGAAGTCGCGTTCTTTCCACCGGTTACTGGAGGCTAGGGCCTGGGCGGCAGAACGCTCTGCCGCCCAAGCCTTCAGGCTGTAGCCACGCGCGCTGCCGTAGCCAACAGGTGCTCGGTTGCACCATTGCTGGCTGCCAGCATCGGCAGCCGCAGCCCGTCTTTTATCAGTCCTTGGTGGGCCAATGCGGCCTTGATTACGGCCGGATTGGGTTCGGCGAACACCGCATTCACCACCGGTACCAGGGATTGCCACAGGGCGCGTGCGCGTGCCAGATCGCCTTGGCGCAGAAGGCGCATCACCTGCACAAACTGCGCCGTGCACAGATGTGCACTCGCCGTGATGGCGCCTGCGCCGCCCAGGGCCAGCGTGCTGAAAACCTGCGCGTCTTCGCCGGCCAACACTTGCAGACGTCCGTCCGCGATCAGCGCTTGCGTCTTGCCCGCATCACCACCGCAGTCCTTGATGGCCTGGATATTGGTGTGGGTGGCCAACGTCAGCAAAGTTTCCAGCGTGAGGGTGGCGCCGGTGCGGTAGGGGATGTCGTAGACGACCAGTGGTTTGTCCGATGCATCCGCAAGCGCCGTGAACCACTGCACCAGGCCGGCCTGCGCAGGCCGGATGTAATGGGGCGGCGGTACCAGCAGCCCGGCGATCGGGCGCTGCGCCAGCTCCTGGACCCAGGCCACGGTCTGGCCCAGGTGATAGCCCGACAGGCCCATGACCACGGGTAAGGATCCGGCGGCCTCCAGCACGGTGTCCAGCACCGCCAACTGTTCGGTCTTGTCTAGCGCGGCGGCTTCGCCGGTGGAGCCGCAGGCCACAAAACCGGTGACGCCAGCGGCGGCATAGTGTTTGACAAGGCGGGTCAGGGCAGGGTGGTCAACCGTGTCACCGGCGTCACCCGTAAAGGGGGTGATCAGCGGGATCCAGAGGCCAGAGAAATCGCGAGAGCTTGGCATGCATTTTTCCTTTTTCGAAAACGACCGATGGAAAACCGCTATCGGATGTGCGCGAAAACCAAAAAAATGGGGTGTTTGTTTTGGTGGTTCCGTCGCTCATCTGAGAACGGAACCACACAGCTCCGGTCAGATGAGCTTGGGTTTTTTGGCTTTGCTGGCGCAGGCCACGTCGCACGCCACATGGCTGAAGGCCAGGTCGGGTGTGCTGGAGAGGGTATGGCTTGCGGGCATGGCTGGAGTGTAGCAGCGCGCAGTGCCACAATTCAGCCATGAGTACCCCGCAGAAAGCCCCCCGTGTTTCCATCCAGACCGAAGACTTTGACCTGGGTCAGGTGGTAAATGCCTTGCGCGCCGACGACGCGCGGGTAGGCGCCGTATGTGCCTTTTTGGGCACTGTGCGCGACCGGAATGTGGCAAGTGGCGAGCCCGCGGGCCATGTGCAGACGATGGAGCTGGAGCACTACCCCGGCATGACGGAAAAGGCCATTGAAGACATGATCGACGCGGCACACCGCCGCTTTGACATCGTCGCTGCCCGGGTCATCCACCGCATTGGTCTGCTGCAACCCACCGACCAGATTGTGCTGGTGGCGGTGACATCTGCCCATCGGGGCCAGAGCTTTCAGGCCTGTGAATTTTTGATGGACTACCTCAAGACCCAGGCCCCGTTCTGGAAAAAGGAGCAGACGGCCAGCGGAGCACAGTGGGTGGATGCGCGGGTGAGTGACGACGCGGCCTTGGCCCGGTGGGGAATCCAGGCCAGCAACGCCTGAGGCAACAGGCGCCGCGCGCCGTTCAGTTCAGGTAGGTGGGCCGCGTCGCGTCTGGCGTCAGGTCAATCTCGTCCGCGGCTTCTTCTTCCACCACCATGGTGTGCTGCGCGGTGTGCTGGCCTATGCCCCAATGCGAGTCCTCCAGTGCGTGGCCCAGCAGCTTGATCACGGCAAACACCAGTTCGGACGACAGGTCCATCTGGAAGCCGCGGTCAGACGCGGGCTCATCCATCTTTTCGTTGAAGTTCAGTTGCAACTGGCCATTGCGCAAGGGTGTCAAATTCACCTCGGTAACCAACAAGGGGTTGTGGCCCAGCGGGTGCTGGGTGGCGCCGGACTCGTAGGGCGTGCTGAAGTCTGCCTTTTGTATCGCTTCTTCGCGCTTGAAATCGGCCAGCATGGTTTTGGTGCGGGTGTCCATGGCCGCCAAGTCCACAAAACCGTCGGTTTTGGCATCCTGGGGGATCGCAAAATGGTCTATGACCACGCGGTTCAGCAGGGGCCACAGGCGTAAAGTCATGCGCCGGGTCAGCCAGACTTGCACTTCGCCGCCCGTCCCGGTGTTGATGTCGACCAGAATGCGATCATGGTCCTGGCGGTAGCGGATCGATATCTGGCGGATGTCCATCGTTTGATTCTAGTCAAGTCACCGCGGGGCGTTAGCACTTGAAATATGCCCTTAAAGCCCAAGCTCTCATGCAACCGGAGAATTTCAAAATGCGAATGGACAAACTCACCACCAAATTCCAGGAAGCCTTGGGCGAAGCGCAAACACTGGCGCTGTCCAATGACCACGCCTTCATCACACCCGCCCACCTGCTGGTGGCCATGCTGCGCCAGGACGATGGCCCCAAGGCGCTGCTGCAGCGCGCAGGCGTCAATGTGCCCCAGTTGTTGGCGGGGGCCGAGGCCTACATGAAGAAGCAGCCCCAGGTGCAGGGGCAAGACCAGATCTCCGTGGACCGCGACATGGGCAGCTTGTTGCAGGCGTCCGAGAAGGAATCCATCAAACGCAAGGACCAGTTTGTTTCCAACGACATGTTTCTGCTGGCGCTGTCTGACAGCAAGGCCGAGATCGGCAACATCGCCCGCGCCAGCGGCATGACCCGCAAGAGCCTGGAATCTGCCATCGACACCGTGCGCGGCGGCCAGAACGTGGACAACGCCGATGCCGAAGAACAGCGCGAATCGCTGAAGAAATACTGTATCGACCTGACCGAGCGCGCCCGCATGGGCAAGCTGGACCCGGTGATTGGCCGCGATGACGAGATTCGCCGTGCCATCCAGGTGCTGCAACGCCGCACCAAGAACAATCCCGTGCTGATCGGTGAACCCGGCGTGGGAAAAACTGCCATCGTCGAGGGCTTGGCGCAGCGCATCGTGGCGGGTGAAGTGCCCGAGTCGTTGAAGGGCAAACGCGTGTTGAGCCTGGACATGGCCGCGCTGCTGGCCGGCGCCAAGTTCCGCGGCGAGTTTGAGGAGCGCCTGAAAAATGTGCTCAAAGACCTGGCCAAGGACGAAGGCCAGACCATCGTCTTTATCGACGAGCTGCACACCATGGTGGGCGCCGGCAAGGCCGAAGGCGCGATGGACGCCGGCAATATGCTCAAGCCCGCGCTGGCCCGCGGCGAGCTGCACTGCGTGGGTGCCACGACGCTGGACGAATACCGCAAATACATCGAAAAAGACGCTGCGCTGGAGCGCCGCTTCCAGAAGATTCTGGTGGGTGAACCCACCGTTGAGGCCACCATCGCCATCCTGCGTGGCCTCAAAGAACGTTACGAAGTGCACCACGGCGTGCAGATCACCGACCCGGCCATCGTGGCCGCGGCCGAGCTGTCCAACCGCTACATCACCGACCGTTTCCTGCCCGACAAGGCCATTGATCTGATCGACGAAGCCGCATCCAAAATCAAGATCGAGCTGGACTCCAAGCCCGAGGTCATGGACAAAAAGGACCGCCGCCTGATCCAGCTGCAGATCGAACGCGAAGCCGTGAAGCGCGAGAAGGACGAAGCCTCGCAAAAACGGCTCGAATTGATCAACGAAGAGATCACCGCGCTGCAAAAAGAGATCGCCGATCTGGACGAGCTGTGGAAGGCCGAGAAGGCGCAGGCCCAAGGCTCCAAAACCATCATGCAGGAGGTGGAAAAAGTCCGCCAGCAGATCAAGGAATTGACCGACAAGGGCGACTTCAACCATGCGGGTGAACTGCAATACGGCAAGTTGCCTGAGCTGGAGAAACGCCTGAAAGACGCGCAAGCCCAGGAGGCCGGCAAGACCAAAGACGCCAAGGATGGCGGGCGCACCCAGCTGCTGCGCACCATGGTGGGTGCCGACGAGATTGCCGAGGTGGTGAGCCGCGCTACCGGTATTCCGGTCGCGAAGATGCTGCAGGGCGAGCGCGACAAGCTGCTGCAGATGGAAGGCAAGCTGCACGACCGCGTGGTGGGCCAGGACGAAGCTATTGCTGCAGTGGCGAACGCCATTCGCCGTTCACGCTCTGGCCTGAGCGACCCAAATCGCCCCACGGGCTCCTTTCTGTTCCTGGGCCCAACCGGCGTGGGCAAGACCGAGCTGTGCAAGGCGCTGGCCGGTTTTATGTTCGATTCGGAAGAACACCTGGTGCGTGTCGACATGAGCGAGTTCATGGAGAAACATTCCGTGGCCCGCCTGATCGGTGCGCCTCCCGGATACGTGGGGTATGAGGAGGGCGGTTACCTGACCGAGGCCGTGCGCCGCAAACCCTATGCCGTGCTGCTGCTGGACGAAATCGAAAAGGCCCACCCCGACGTATTCAACGTGCTGCTGCAGGTGCTGGACGATGGACGCCTGACAGATGGCCAGGGCCGCACCGTGGACTTCAAGAACACCATCATCGTGATGACCAGCAATATTGGCTCACAAATGATCCAGTCCATGGTGGGCCAGGACTATGAGGATGTGAAGGATGCGGTGACCGCAGAGCTGAAGAACCACTTCCGCCCCGAGTTTTTGAACCGCATCGACGAGACGGTTGTCTTCCATTCTCTGGACGCGACCCATATCGCCAACATCGCCAAGATCCAGTTGCAGGTGCTGATGGCCCGACTGGCCAAGATGGACCTGGGCCTGGTGGTGTCCGACGCGGCGGTGGCCGAGCTGGCCAAGGTGGGGTTTGATCCGGTGTTTGGGGCGCGGCCGCTGAAGCGCGCCATCCAGCAGCGCATTGAGAACCCGCTGTCCAAGTTGCTGCTGGAAGGCAAGTTTGCGCCCAAGGACACCATCCACGTGGGGGTGGACACGATCCAGGCGCCGGGGCAGTTCAGCTTCGCCTGAGCACCGCCGCGCCCAGAAGATTCCTACAGCGCCATCGTCATGAAGACGCTGTAGGGGTCTTCGGGGTACTCCGCAAAGGGTCCGCATTCGGTAAAACCAAAGCGGCTGTACAAGCGCAGTGCAGATGCAAAACCCGGTGCGGGACCGGTCTCCAGGCTGAGCCGCGTGTAGGACCGTTTGCGGGCCTCCACCAGGATATGGCCCAGCATGGCCTGGCCTACGCCTTTGCCGCGGTGGGCCTCGGCGGTACGCATGGATTTGATTTCGCCATGGCCGTCGCCTAGCGACTTCAGCGCGCCGCTGCCCATCAGCTCGGCATCCTTGGACCAGATCGTCCAGAACGTGATCTCAGGCCGGCGCAGCGCGTCCAGGTCCAGCGCATGCACGCTCTGCGGCGGGGATAACTGGTGCATGTGGTCCAGGTGTTCCTGCATCAGGCGGTGGACTTCGGGGCCGGTGAGGTCGTCGGTTCGGATGTGCATGCGGCGATTATCCCCAGACAATGGACTGCATCGAGATCGCCGCACCCTGGTAACCGGTGTTGAAAAAGCGCGGCACATCGGTACTGCGGGCCGCGCCTGCTGCGTAGAGCAGGGGCAGGTAATGTTCGTAAGTCGGATGGGCCTGCTTGGCCACCGCGCCCAGGGCCTGGAAGTTTTGCAGCGTGTCCAGGTGGCCGGTCTTGATCTGTTCGTGGACCAGGGTGTCGAATTCGGCAGCCCATTCATAGGCGTCGTTGGGGCCGGTGCCGGGTCGCATGGCGCGCAGGTTGTGCACGATGTTGCCGCTGCCCACAATCAGCACACCACGGTCGCGCAGCGCATGCAGCTGCTGGCCCAGTGCGTAGTGTTCGGCTGGTGGGCGGCTGTAGTCCATGCTCAGCTGCAGCACCGGGATGTTGGCCTTGGGGAACATGGGTTTGAGGATGGACCAGGTGCCGTGGTCCAGCCCCCACACATCAGCATCCACACCCAGCTGGCGGCCGTCGGTGGGGGACTTCAGTTCGTTGGCCAGGCTGCTTGCCACTGCCGGCGCACCGGGGGCAGGGTATTGCTGCTCAAACAGGGCCGGCGGAAAACCGCCAAAGTCGTGGATGGTTTTGGGCTTGGCCATGCCGGTGATCTGCCAGCCGCCACGGGTCAGCCAGTGGGCCGAGATACACAGGATGAGCTGGGGCTGCGCCTCGCGGGCCAGCAGCTCGGCCCCCAGGCTTTGCCAGCTGCGGCGCCAGGCGTTGTCTTCGATGGCGTTCATGGGGCTACCGTGGCCGACGAAAAGCGTGGGCATGCGGGGTGAGGGCTTGAGGCCCTGCAACAGGGGGAGTGTGGCGGCGTCAGCTGTGGAAGTCATGCTTACTCCTGGTAATTGGGCGAGGGCGGCCAGGGCGGTGAGTGTGGTTCTGCGGTGCATACCTTTGTGGAGACTTGCTGTCTGCCCTTAGTTCCCTCGGTCAGTCTTCGTTGGACGGATGTCCATATGGAAAATTGGCCTCTAGCCCCCGTCCACTATACACAATACGCTATTGTTTTGATAGTGTTTTGGTCTGGAAATGGCTGGGCGCCTTGCCCATGGCCTGTTTGAACATGGCGCTGAAGGCGCTGTCGCTGGCGTAGCCGCTGGCCGCTGCCACCTGGCTGATGGGCATGCCGCGCGCCAGCAGGGGCAGGGCATGGGCCAGTATGGCCTGCTGGCGCCATTGCTGGAAATTGGTGCCCAGCTCGTCACGGAACAGCCTGGCCACGGTGCGTTCGCTGGCGCCGACGTCGGCCACCCAGTCGCGCAGCTGCGAGCGCTCGGCCGGGTCGCGCAGCACGGCCTCGCACAGCGCGCGCAGGCGTTTGTCGCCGTGCTCCGCATGGGGCATGGGCACGCCCAGGGCCTGGGTGGTGGCATGGGCCATTTCGTCCACGGCCAGGGCCATGATGGCGTCGTCGCGCGGGCCCGGCACCGAATCTTCCAGCGCATGCACCAGTTCGCGTAGCAGCTTGCTGACCATCAACACCCGGCAATCGTTCCAGCCCGGTGGGGTGACGGATGGGTCCAGGTCCACCGTGCGCAGTTCGGCGTCCTCCAGCACCACCACACGGTGTTGCACCAGGGGCGGGATCCACACCGCACGCGTGGGCGGCACGATGTAGGTGGTTTGCACGCCGCCTTGGGTCACCGTGACCTGCATCAGGCCGCTGGCGCAGTACGTGAATTGCGACCAGGCGTGGTGGTGGGGCTCGATGTGGGCGTCCATGGCCAGCGGCCGGGCCCGGCTGCGCACCGGGCGCTCGGGTGAGGGCGCTCGGTTGGCGGAGTTATCAATGCTGACCGGCGTGAGCGTGGGGCGAGTCTTGGTGGCTGGCACGGTGCGACTGAAAGTGGATAAGGTGTTTGGCGGAATTTCGATGATTATTGTCTTATTGTCGTATTCAAGCATGCGGCACTGCGTCCTACCATTGGCGCCATGAACACCACCACCTTCCCCGTCGCAGCCCCCGCGGTGCCCATGCAGCAAGATGCAACCATCATCGGCCTGGTGGGACTGGCCCATGCGAGCTCACACTTTGGCCACCTGTTGCTGCCGCTGATGTTTCCGGTATTCATGAAGGAATTTGGCCTGAGTTACTCGGAGCTGGGGCTGTTGATGACGACGTTTTTTGTCGTGTCGGGTGTGGGCCAGGCCTGTGCGGGTTTTGTCGTTGACCGCCTGGGTGCGCGGCCCCTGTTGTTTGTGGCGCTGGGCATTTTTGCCGCGGCCTGTATTGCTGCGTCCATGGTCACGGGTTATGCCGGGCTTCTGTGTGTGGCGGCGCTTGCGGGCCTGGGCAATGCGACTTTCCACCCGGTTGACTTCACGATCCTGAACCAGCGGGTGTCGGCTCCACGCCTGGGCTACGCTTTTAGCGCCCACGGCCTCACCGGCAACCTGGGCTGGGCCGCAGCGCCGGTGTTCTTTGCCGGATTTGGCGCCACCATCGGCTGGCGCAACGCCTATGTGGCCGCTGCACTGATGTATGTGGCCATACTGGCGCTACTTGTGTTTCAGCGCGACAAGCTCAGCACCCAGGTGGCGCAGCGCGACCCGCAAGCCGCAGGTGACGTGGAGCACGACATGGCCTTCATGAAACTGCCGGTGGTGTGGTGGTGTTTTGGTTTCTTCTTGCTCTCCACGATGACGCTGGCCGTGGTGCAGAGCTTCTCGGTCTCTATCCTCAAGGCGATGCACGGCATCAGCTTCGAAGCGGCAACCTATACGCTGACCGCTTATATGCTGTGCGGCGCGGTGGGCATGTTCATTGGTGGTTTCATCGCAGCCAAGGCCGCCAACAGCGACCGCGTGGTGGCCTGGGCCATGGCGGCGGGTGCGGTGTTGCTGGCCATTTGCGGCACGGGCTGGCTGGGTGCCACGTCCACCATGGTGGTGCTGGCCATCACCGGGTTTGCAGTCGGTATCGGCGGCCCGTCACGCGACATGATGATCAAAAAGGCCACGCCCAAGGGCGCGACTGGCCGGGTGTATGGCCTGGTGTATTCGGGCCTGGACACCGGTTTTGCGATTTCGCCCATCGTTTTTGGCGTGTTCATGGACCGCGGCTGGTATGGCGCAACCCTGCTGGGAGCCGCACTGGTGCTGCTGTTGAGCGTGGGCGCGGCCTTGGGTGTAGGGCTGCGGACGGTGCCGCGGTAACAGCCGTTCTAGGGGCTAAACCCAATCGCTGGCATGATGGAGGGCTTTTTCGCCAGCTTTCCCGAATTTTCCATGACCGACACCTTGCCTTCTACTCACTCCGAAGCGGTTGACCCCGTAGCGCCCGTTACCTCTGCGGACGCACCTGTTGCCGATGTGGCCGTTGCCCCCAAACGCGCGCCCAAGCCCGATGTGTTCCCGGTGCTGGAAAAAATGGCGGCGCTGTATCCCCAATTGTTTGGTGCGGTGTTTTTGCCCCTGAAGCGCGGCATCTTCCAGGACCTACAAGAGGCCCACCCCGACGTGTTCGAGCGCGACAGCCTCAAGGCCGCGCTCTCTCTGCACACCCGCTCCACCCGTTACCTGACCGCCGTGGCGTCGGGTGAAGACCGCCACGACCTGCAAGGCAAACCCGTGGAAGCCATGGCACCCGAGCATGTGCACCACGCGCTACTGGAAGTGTTTCGCCGCCGCCAGACCCGTAGCAAAGAGGATCTGCGCCCCAAGCTGCTCCAGCGCATCGTGGTCGCATGGGAAGCCTCTGGCCTTACACCCCCGGCTTACGCCGAACTGGTGCGTAGCCGCGACGAAGCCGCCAACGCCGCGCTGGACGAAGCCATGGTGGAGGCGGAAGCCCGCGCCGCCAAGACCGAAGCACTGCTGCAGGCCTTCAAAGCCAGCGGCAAATCACTGGACGTCTTTGCTGACATGTATGGCATGGACCCTCGCGCCGTGAGCCGCATGCTGGCCCGCGCAACCGTGACGCCGCCCACACCACCGACACCACCCGAAGCGTAAACGCAGCGGCGCAGCACCGGGGCATGGACAAACCTGCAAGCAGCCAGCCTGCCGGCGCCGTGCTGCTGGCTCAAGGGCTTGGCTTTGCGTATGCCAAGCAGGCGGTGTTGTTCAAAGATTTTTCGATCAAGCTGCCGCCCGGCGTGACCTGGGTTGGCGGCGACGAGAGCACGGGTAAAACCACCTTGTTGCGCCTGCTGGCCGGTGAGTTGCCTGCCCAGAGCGGCAGCTTGCAGATCAACGGTTTGTCATTGGCCGACAAGGCTAAGGCTTACCGCAGCCAGGTGTTTTGGGTAGACCCGTGTACCCAGGCCTTCGACGCGCTGACACCCCAGGCTTACTGGGATGGCGTGCGCAAGCAGTACCCTGCGTTTGACGGTGCACTGCTCTCGGAATTGACAGAAGAATTTGCGCTGGCGCCACACCTGCCCAAGTCGCTGTACATGTTGTCCACCGGGAGCAAACGCAAGGTTTACCTGGCCGCAGCCTTTGCCAGCGGTGCGGCCGTTACGCTTCTGGATGAGCCCTTTGCCGCGCTGGACAAAACGTCGATTGAACTGGTGCTGACTTTGCTGCAAGAGGCTTCTACGCACCCCAGCCGGACGTGGGTGGTGGCGGACTATGTGGCACCACGTGGCGTGGTGCTGGCGCAGACTGTTGAATTAATCGGGATGTCGCCAAGCCCAATTCCGTGAAGCCGCAGTGGGTGCCCTCTGGCCCTACGGCCTGTTGTCCGTCCCAGTGCCTCGCATCACGGCTTTAGCGGCGACTTTGACAACCTTGTCGGCAAACAACACGACCGGTACGCCATCGCGCCGCGCTTGCTCCAGATCTGCCTTCTCGACTTCGGTTTGTCCTGCTGTACTTGCGTCACCACCTTCAGCGGCCCATAACAAATCCATGGGCACCAAGAGTGCCAACACAATGCCAATCGCGCCAAACATGGCAGCGCTCAGGAACCAGCCCATGCCACCATCCAGGGCACCCACATACAGGCCGAAGATGGCGGAAATAAAGCTGTATGTGGCGACGAACAAAGCACGTCCAAAAGAATCGATTCGGTCACTACCGTGCTTCGATTTTGGTTTGGCTTTACCGCCCACTACCAGGCGAAACATGAACGATAAAACGCCAATCGGCAGCATCACGATTTCCATCGAATACTTCGCGAACATGAATCCAAAAGAGGTCAGTCCTACTGCCGCCGCCAAGGCCGTGCCCGTATGGCCCGGTGCCGACAGCAGGGTCATGCCCGCGTTTGCCGCTGCAGCAGTGGCCAGTGCTGCGATGACTTTGAGTGTTGTATTCAGATGTGTGTCCATTGCCAAAGATTCTAGGGGTTCTGCCGCAACCCATGGCTATGGACAATCCCGGTGAATAGCACTTCCTTACATCCAGAAATACATGCCCCGCAACATTGAAATCAAGGCCCGCATAGACCGTGTGGAGCAGTTAATACCCGTAGCCGCGTCCCTGAGTGACGGCGATCCTGTTGAGATTGTGCAAGATGACACTTTCTTCCCGTGCCCCGCAGGGCGACTCAAGCTGCGCGCTTTCACAGACGGCACCGGCGTGCTGATTTTTTACAAACGGGCCGACGCAAAAGGCCCCAAGGAAAGCTTCTTCACGACGGCGCCAACCCACGCACCAGATGCGCTGCGCAACACGTTGGCGCTGGCCTACGGTCTGTCGGGCCGCGTCAAAAAGCAGCGGCTGCTGTTCACCACTGGGCGCACGCGCATTCACCTGGACCGCGTGGAAGGTTTGGGGGACTACCTGGAGCTGGAGGTGATGCTGACGGAAGGCGAAGCAATTGAGGCGGGTCAGCAGGAGGCCTATGCCGCCATGGCCAGACTAGGCGTGCAGCGGTCGCAACTGGTAGAGCGCGCGTATGTAGACCTGTTGGCGGACAAGGCCGCAAACTTGGATGACCTAAGCCAAATCAGCGTGTAGCCCCCGTGCAGTCTTGATGCATCACTATCACATTGATAGCACTAGGCCGCCTTGACTTTCTTGACTGGCTTGGCCTTGGGGGCACCGTTTAGCGTCACGGCCTCCCGAATGAGGGCTTTGAATCCGGTGGCGTCCACCTCGTCGCCTTCAAAGATGTCCAAGGCGCGGCGCGCGTTGCCGTCTAGGCTGGAATTGAACAGCTGGGCCGGGTCTTTCAGTGACGCGCCCTTGGCGAAGGTCAGCTTGATCTTGTCCTTGTACGACTCGCCGGTGCAGAGAATGCCGTTGTGCTCCCAAACCGGCGTGCCCATCCATTTCCAGGTCTCGACCACGTCAGGCGCCGCTTCCTTGATGAGTTTGCGCATGCGCGCCAGCGTTTGCCCACGCCAACCGCCCAGGGTGGCGATTTTTTCGGTGATCAGTTCGGATGCGGATTGGCTGTGGTTTGCGTCTGGAGTTTTCATGTCTTTATTACACCGCATCCGGCTGCACGGCGGGCGCGGCCTTGGCAAAAGCGTCCAGCGCCAGGCAGGCTTCCTCAATACGGCGGATGGTGGGAAAGGCGTCCAGCGGCGTCTCAAAGCGGCGTGAGTTGGCGATCTGCGGGATCAGGCAGCAATCTGCCAAGCCGGGCGTGTCGCCGTGGCAGAAGGAGCCGGTGTGCGGGTTGTTGGCCAGCATGGCCTCCACGGCGGTGAAACCCAGCGTGATCCAGTGGCGGTACCAGGTGGCCTTGGTGGTTTCGTCCAGCTTCAGGTCGCGATCCAGGTACTGCAACACACGCAGGTTGTTCAGTGGGTGGATTTCGCAGGCAATGGTTTGCGCCAGTGCGCGCACGCGTGCCCGGCCCAGTGCGTCCCGCGGCAATAGTGCGGGTTCGGGGTGGGTCTCATCCAGGTATTCCATGATGGCCAGGGACTGGCCTATGGCTTGGCCGTCATCCACCAGTGCGGGCACCAGTTCGGCCGGGTTGATGCGTTGGTAGTCCGTGGAATGTTGTTGGCCGCCGTCTTTCAACAAATGGATGGGCAGGTACTCGTAGGGCAGGCCTTTGATGTTGAGCGCAATGCGCACCCGGTACGAGGCCGAACTGCGGAAGTAGTTGTAGAGCTGGAGCATGGGTACGACCTCCATCAAGCCAAAACGCGGGCCGGCAGCAACGTGCCGCGCACTTCGCCAAAGCCTATGCGTGCTGCACCCGCTGCTTGGCAGGCACCGCGGAATATCACCGTGTCGCCGTCTTCCAGGAAGGTGCGCTTCTCGCCGTTGGGCAGCGTGATGGGCTCCTTGCCGCCCTTGGACAGTTCCATCATGGAGCCAGCCTCATCCAGCGCGGGGCCGGACTGTGTGCCGCTACCCAGCAGGTCTCCGGCTTGCAGGTTGCAGCCATTGACCGTGTGGTGGGCCACCATTTGCGACACGGACCAGTAGGCATCGCGGAAGTTGCTGTGCGACAGGCGGTGCTCTGGCAGCCCTTGCTTGCGCATGGCGGCGGTCTGGATGAAGACTTCCAGTTCGATATCGACCGCGCCGTTTTCGCGCAGTTCGGGCGCATCCAGGTAGGGCAGGGGCTGTGGGTCACCGGCGGCGCGGGTCCAGGCTTGGCGGTACGGTGCCAGGGCTTCCATGGTCACGATCCACGGCGACACGGTGCTGGCAAAGTTCTTGGCCAGGAAGGGGCCCAGCGGTTGGTATTCCCAACCCTGCACATCGCGGGCCGACCAGTCGTTGAACAGGCACAGGCCAAACACGTGTTGCTCAGCGTCTTGCATGGACACGGGCTCGCCCAGCGCATTACCGGGGCCAATGAAGATGCCCATCTCCAGCTCGTAGTCCATGCGGCTGCTTGCGGCCAGTACGGGCTCGGTGGCGCCGGGGCGCATGACCTGGCTGACCGGGCGGCGCAGTTCCTGGCCCGAGATGCCGATGCTGGAAGACCTGCCGTGGTAACCAATGGGAATCCATTTGTAGTTGGGTAGGAGCGGGTTGTCGGGCCGCAGTAGCTTGCCGATGTTGGTGGCGTGGTGGACCGAGGTGTAGAAATCGGTGTAGTCGCCAATGTGTGCAGGCACGGCAAATTCGGCATCGGCCTGGGCGACCAGGCAGGTGCTCAGCGCCGACTGCAGTGCATAACCCTCGCGCAGCGCGCGCGACAGGGCCAGGCGCAGTGCGGACCATGCGTGAGTTCCCAGGGCCATGTAGGCGTTCAATCTGGGGGCGCAGCAGGCTTGGGCGGCCAGGTCGGCGTCACCCGTAAACACGCTTTTGGCCTGGGCGGCGGTCAGGTCCAGGATCTGGTCGCCAATGGCCACACCGACGCGGAAGGCCTCGGCGCTGCCGTAACGGCGGAATACGCCAAAGGGCAGGTTCTGGATGGGGAAATCGGTGCCATCGGTGTTGGCAGAGGCGACCCAACTGCGCAGCTCGGGGCTGTGGGTTTCGTTGGTGGTCATCATGGTCATTGGCCGGGAATGCCCTTGCCGTTGTGCATCCACGCTGCGTGTTTGGGGGCCTTTTTGGTGCGGTCCCATTCGTTGAGCATGTCCCACTTCACGTCGTCCAGCGCCTTGGTCATGGCGGGGGTGGCGATGTTGACCGACAGCTCCAGGCGGTGGCCGTTGGGGTCGAAGAAGTAGATGGATTTGAAGATGGTGTGGTCGGTGACGCCAATCACCTCAATGCCTGCGGCCTCCAGTTTGGCCTTTTGTGCTTCCAGTTCGGCCAGCGTGCCAACCTCAAAAGCCAGGTGTTGTGTCCACGACGGGGTGTTGTGGTCGCGGTCCATGGGCGGGCTGTTGGGCAGCTCGAAGAAGGCCAGCACGTTGCCATTGCCAGCATCCAGAAAGACGTGCATGTACGGGTCGGGCGCCTTGGTGGAGGGCACTTCGTCTTCGGCAATGGCCAGCACAAAGCCCATGTCCAAGTGTTTGGTGTACCACTCCACGGTTTGCTTGGCGTTGATGCAGCGGTAGGCCACATGGTGGATTTTCTTGATCAGCATGGTTTTCTCCAGAGCCGCGCAGCAGGTGCGCAATGGCCGCTATTAGAGGGGAGATTGATCTATCATTCAAACAGATTTTTATGATGAATTTATACAAATAACTTATGAATATCACACTGCGCCAACTCCGCGCCTTTGTGGCGCTGGCCGACTCCGGCAGTTTTACCGATGCAGCTGCCGGCTTGCACGTGACGCAGTCCGCGCTAAGCGGTCTGATCAAGGAGGTGGAACAGACACTGGGCGTGCAACTGGTCAATCGCAGCACCCGCAAGGTCAGCCTGTCGGAGGCCGGGCGCGAGTTCTACCCGCTGGTGGCGCGCCTGCTGCAGGATCTGGACGGTGCGCTGGACACCATCACCGACCTGAAGGCCCTCAAGCGTGGCTTGGTGCGGGTGGCGGCGCCGCAGTTGATGTCGGCATCGGTATTGCCCGAGGTCATCGCCGGCTTCAAGCAGCAGTACCCGGACATTGAAATCCGCTTGTCCGACTGCATGGTGGAGCATGTGCTGCCCAAGGTGCACAGCGGTGAGGTGGACTTTGGCGTGGGGCCGGAGCGTGAACCGTCCGCCGACATCGAGGCTCGCACCCTGTTCGAGATTCCGTTTGTGGTGGTGTTCCGATCCGACCACCCCCTGAACAAGAAGAAACGTGTCACCTGGGACGATGCACTGCGCTACCCGGTGATCGCACTCAAGGGTGAATTCACTCACCGTCTGCGGGCCGATTTTCACGAGTCCCTGCACGACGAGGCGCTGAATCCAGCCAATGAGGTGGGCTTCATGACCACGGCGTTTGCCATGGTCAGCGCTGGTCTGGGCGTGACGACCTGCTTGCCTTACGCCAGCAGCCTGATTCGGTTGCACCAGTTGCAAAGCCGCCCCTTGCTGGATCCGGTGGCGCGGCGAAAGTTTCTGGTCTTTACCCGCAAGGACCGGCCATTGTCGCCTGCAGCCCAGCGCTTTTCAGAATACTTGCTGGACTATGTAGGCCAGCAGGATTGGTGCAAAGCGCAGCCCAGCCGTTAGTTCGCGGAAAACGGATGGGCCAGGCTGCTGGTGCGGTCGCCCGAGGTGAAATGCAGCTTGCGCACGACATGGCCGTCCCGCACGATATTCACCAGATCGCTGCGCGCGGGTGATGCAAAATAATCGCCGTTGTGGCCAATGAAGTCGCTGTCGGTCCACACATACAGTCCATCCTTGCGGGGCAGGTCCTTGGACCATTTCCACAGGTTGAACTGGCTGGGTCTGGCCATGCTGGCCGTGTTGGCCAGCACGTTTGCGTCGGAGTAGTAGATGATTTCCGCACTCAGTTGGTGGGACGGTGTGACCGCAAATGGCTGGCCGGGGTACTTGGACAACTCGGTTGCCAATTCCCGCCAGCCGTAGAAGAAGTTGGTGGCATCAGTGGCCACCAGTGCCTTGGAGTAGCGGTCCAGAGGAATCACATTGAAGCGAGCGTGCAGCGAGGTGAGGGCAGATAGCGCCAGGCTCGACACGGCTGCCGCACACCATAACCAACGCCGTTTGCTGGAAGCAACGCCAAGGCAGTATTTGGCGATCAGGATGCACAGCGTCACATAGGCAAATGCGGGCCAGTTTGGAGCGGCCGGCTTTTTGAGCGACGAGAAGGCGAAGAAGGCAATGACGGGCAGGGCGGCGCAGACCAGCAACAGCGATTCCTTGTCCTTGCGGTAGAGGCCCACCACGGCGGCCCACATTCCCACCACCCAGACGATAGGCCCTGCAACCAGCAACTGCCCGCCGACGTATTCGGCAACCTTGCCCAGGGAGTAACCCTCGCCGCTGAGGCCGTTTTTGAGTTGAAACGTAAACGACACCCAGTCGTGCTGGCTGTTCCAGTACACCACCGGCAAAAAACACAGGAAACCAATCAGCACCGCACGGTAGGGGTAGGTGGTTTTCAGCCACCGCTTGTCATCCGTCAGCGTAAGGTACAGCAACACACTGGGCAGCATCAGAATCGCCGTGTACTTGGACAACAAGGCCATGCCAAATACCACTCCCACGGCATACCAAAGCCAATGCCTGTCACTGTGCAGGGTTTGCCAGAACAGGTAAATGCCCAGCGACCAGAAGAGCAGAACCGGGGTGTCGGGTGTGATGACCACCAGGCCCATGGTGGTCAGTGGCAGCAGGTTGAACAGGATGACGCTGCCAGCCGCAACCTGTACGTTGTTGTTGAAAAGTTGCAGTGCCAGGCGCCAGATGATGCCGCTGAGTGCCAGTGCCACCAGCGTTCCGGACAGGCGCACAAACAACTCGGATTTGGAGACCAAGGTGGTCAACCAGATGAAATACGCCACCAGCGGCGGGTGGTCAAAGTAGCCGATGTCCAGATTGCGCGACCACAGCCAGTAATAGGCCTCGTCCGGGTGCAATTGCAGTGTTGCAGAAAGATACAAGCGCCAAACGATCAACGCCCCGACCACGAAGGCGGTGTTACGCCCAGTAAGTAGTTTTTCCATCGTGTGTTTTGCTGGCGGTGACACGCCAGACTTTCCCTCGGTAAACTATTTTTACCGAAAGAAGCTACTTCGTTTTGAGAATTGTCAGATCACAAGGTAGCAAAGTGTGACGGACTGTGTGCGCCGGGCTGGTAGCCATCAAACAACACCGTGATCTGCGCAATGCAATCGCGGGCCGTGGCCTCCTGGTGGCGGGTGGCAATGGCGTACATCAGGTCCGGACGCAGGTACCAGAGCTCGGCAATGTGCTTGGCACCATCAATGCGGCGGTTGATGCCGCTGCGGTCGTCATCACAATAGGTGTCCAGCGCGGCAAACATGGCTTTGCGCACGCTGTCCATCACCTCGTCCGGCGCGCCGGCGGTGTTGCGGCCCAGCAGAACCCAAAAGCTGTTTCTAAAGCGCATACCCTAAAGTCTGCCGTATCGTGCGTTCTGCGGTACCTTAAAAACGGCGGTTTTCCACCACCAGTATTTTCAATAGCAACAGGCGAATGGCCACCTGATCTCGAGAGCGCTTATGAACCCGACCCACATCTGCATTGCCCGCCACGGTGAAACCGACTGGAACAAACGGGGCGTATTGCAGGGCTGGCTGGACGTGCCGATCAACGCGGTGGGTCGCGCGCAGGCCCATGCGCTGGCCGCCAGCCTGGCAGACGCGGGATTTGACGCGTTGTGGTCCAGTCCGCTGGCACGTTCACGCGAAACCGCAGAAATCGTCGCTACTGCGCTGGGCCTGCCCGCACCGTCTTGTCACGAAGGACTGAAAGAAAAAAACTTTGGCGCTGTGCAGGGCATTCCCAAGGACGAGCTTGCCGAACTCAACCCCGCCTTGCTGGAGCAGATTCTGCGCCGCAACCCGGCCGCGGAATTCGCGGGGGGCGAGACCCTGGACGAGTTTGCCGACCGGGTGTTGGAGGCCTTTGCCGATATCGGGGCGCGCCACCGCGGTGGACGGATACTGGTGGTGACCCATGGTTGGGTCATGGATGTCGTGACGCGCCACATCAATGGATTTGCGCGCCATGCCGTGTTGCACGTCAAACGCAGGAATGGTGAGTGCGTCTGGGTGGAGGTGGAAAACGAACTGCGGGCACTTCCAGCTCAGCGCGCCGACATGCCATAACGCTTGGCCATGCGGTCCATGTCGCCGCTGCTCTGCAACCGTGCAATCGCTTTATCAATCTCGGCCACCGACAGGCGGGAATGGCGCCCGATGGCGCAATGCGTGGGGGTGACGGAGAAAGCCGTACGCGACACGTCAAACTCGCTGCGTGCGTTCGGGTTGTCGTTGAAGTAGCCTTCGATTTCACCCTCGGACGTGATCAGCAGGTCGGCCATCTTGATTTCCAGAGAGCGAAATTGAAGGGCGACCTTGCTCTGGTCCACCCGCACCGCCTTGCCGCGATCAACGAGGCGCTGCAAGTCCGGGTAGTGGTAGCCCAGTTGCAACGCAACGCGTTTACCTTCAAATTCCCAGTTGGGGGCATTGCCCATGCGACCGCCCTTGGGTGCGACGACACGCTCAACTTGGGGCAGCATCGCACTCGACCAAGCCAGCTTGTCTGGATGCTCTGACCAGGTGGGGCTGAAGTAACACAGCATCTCGATCTGGCCCTGTATCAAGCCGGGCTCTGCCCGCCGACGGGGCAAAGGCACTGCAACCAGGCCCATGTTCAACTGCCGCGCGATAGCCTCACCCAGTTCGATCAGCAGGCCGGTGTGCGATGTGCCTGCGGAACCCGCCACAAAAAAGGGGTAACCCATGGACTCGAACACGCCATAACGCAGGGGTTGCGGCTGTTGCGCAAATGCCGCGGCGGCCGCGCCCAATCCCAGGGTGGCCACCATTACCCGGCGAACGAAATTCAGGGCTCTAAGGCCGATACCACAGCATGTCATGGGTCAATTGTCAGTGAATTATTCGTGCAAGCCAATACCTCGCGGTTCCGGCTGCTTTCCCCTGAAAGCAGAACCATGTCCCGGGTGTCGGCCTGACTGGGAGGAATAGGGATCAAAAGAGGCCGCGCTGCAAAGAAGTCAGTGCAACGAAACTATCTCCCAGGGGGTGGAGGATGGCGTCTGCAATCGGCTTGAGCTGCTTGGTCAGGTAGTGTTCGTAGTCGATGCGGGACTGGCGGGTCTCCAGCGGCTCCGGCCCGTTCCTGGTCATTACGTACTGAATCCATCCGCCGTTTTGGTACTGCATGGGCCGGTTCACGCGGAGGTTGTATGCGTCGGCCGTCCTGGCCGCACGCACTTGGGGTGGAACGTTGACCAGGTAAGCGTCCAGACGGTGGCGCAGGCGTTTGCGGTAGATGAGCAGCTCATCCTTGGCGCCTGCCAATGTGGCGTGTGCATAGTCTGTCACGAATTCTTTGTAAGGCTGGTCATGGAAGATGCGCGAGAGCAGGCCCTCCTGGAACTGCCGTGCCAACGGCGTCCAGTCGCTGCGGGCCATCTCCAGTCCCCGGAAGACCATTTCCTCCTTGCCCGCAGGGTCTGTGCTCAGGCCGGCGTAGCGCTTCTTGCTACCGACTTCCGATCCACGGATGGTGGGCATGAAGAACTTTGCGTAGTGCGTGTCGAACTCGATTTCGAGGAAGTTATCGAGATCCTGTTCCTCGCGCAGCGTGCGCGTCCACCAGGTGTTGATGTCGCGCACCAGTTCAGCTGCAACAGCATGCGCCTCTGCATTGGTGTGTTTTCGGCCCAGCCAGATGAAGATGGAGTCGGTATCACCGTAGATGGCCTCGTACCCACGTTCCTCCACGAGCACCTGCGTGCGCTTCACAATCTCGTGGCCACGCAAGGTCACTGCCGACACCAGCTCAGGGTTGAAGAAGCGGCATTCAGTGGCGCCCAACACGCCGGCGAATGAGTTCATCAACAGTTTCAGCGCCTGCGAAAGGGGTTCGTTCTTGACCTTCTTGGCCTCATCGCGGCCGCGCGACAGCGTGGTCACGATTTCCGGCAGGCAATGTTTATTGCGCGAGAAGAGCGTTCCCATCGGGCCCTTGATTTGTCCTTCGGGGTTGCTGGCGTGTTGGCCCTCTGCATGGCCCACCGGGTCCACACAATAGGTCCGGATGATGGAGGGATACAGGCTCTTGTAGTCCAGCACCACGACCGAATCGTAGAAGCCCGGCTTCGAGTCCATCACGTAGCCGCCCGGATAGGCCTTGCTCTGGATATCGCCCACACTGGGCGCCACATAACCCAGGCGGTGCATGCGCGGCAGGTAGTGGTGGCTGAATGCGGCGATGGAGCCACCGAAGTGGTCGGCCGCCAGACCGGTTGTGTGGGCCCGTTCCATCACAAACTGCAGCAATTGCGCTTTTTCGAAGATGCGCAAGACCAGTTCGCAATCCCGGATGTTGTAGATGGCCAGCGCTGGTTTGTCTTCACGGTAGCGCCGGTTGATCTCGGCCATCTTGTCATATTCGTCGCCTATGGCTTTGCCCTCGCCCAGCAGCGCCTGCGAGACGCTTTCCAGGCTGAATGAAGGAAAACTCCAAACCGCCGCACGCAGCGCCTCGATGCCGTCTACGATCAACCGACCCGGTGTGGGTGCGAAAAGATAACCTTGTTTGCCCGGGTGTGTCCGCCATTTGATCGCTTGGCGCTCCCTGCCCAGCAAGAGCGCAGTCCCACACGCATCAGCGGTCTTCTGCAGCACCCGCAAGTCGAACTGGATCACGCTCCATCCAACAATGACGTCCGGGTCGTTGCGGGCGAACCAGTCATTCAGGCTTTCGATCATGGCCTTGCGGGTCGGCAGGTAGATCAGTGCAAAGTCCAGGGGTTCAGCGGGTTCTGGCGAAGGCTCGCCCAGCATGAAGACGACACGGTCAGGCATGCCGTCCAGCGCAATGGAATACAGCTCACCGTTCTCGCTGGTCTCTATGTCCAATGAAACGACTTTCAACACTGGGCGATAGTCAGGCTCTGGCTTGAGCTTGCCGTCTTCCACCGACACGCCGGCGGTGATGAAGCGCTCCATCAGGTAGCGGTCATGGGGGCGAACATCGGCCTCCAGCAGGGGTATGTTTTGCGGTTGAAGTTTGCGTGCCAGTTGCCCGAGTTGGCGAAATTGCGCTGCGTAGACGCCGATGACGGGACCTTGCTGAAATGTCTTGAGGTCAAGCTCCCGCAGCTGCACACCGGGTATGCCAACTAGCTGAGCCTCCACCGCCGCCCGATACCGCGTTTCGACAAAGGCTACCGATGTCTGCGCGGTTAGCAGTACTTTTATCGGTCCGGCGTCGGTTGCCAGCCAGTACTCGATCTCGGTCCCTGTTGGCGTGTCCCACCAGCGGCGGGTAAGGATAAATCCCTTGAGTTTGGGTGGCACCACGGGAGAATTGGATGGGGGTGAAGTCGCAGGGCTTGCGGGGTTGCGAATTCTCCATTCTCGCTGACGAAGGGTGCCGAATCGACAGCTCTCTGAACCCGGGCTAACGGCAGTTGCGCCGGCGGTTCAGATGCGTTGGCCAACGATGGTGACGGTTTCAAGCACTGCCACATTGCTGGCCTTGGCGCTCTGTGCAAGAGTGGCCGAAGTTGCAACGCTGTCAAACTTCATCAGCATGCTGCCGTTGATAGCAACGACCATCAGGACAGCGAAGGTGAAGCCGGCCAGGCGGGAAGCGGTGTTCGAAGCAGTAAACATTTTGATCTCTCCAGATATAGGCCACTGCGGCCCGTTGAAGAGAATGTATTTCTGCGGGAATCGGATTGCACCTGGTTTGTGACGAGCTGCGGCTGGGCGTGATACCTAGGGTAAATACCGGGATGGACGGAAGCGCTCTACGTCGCGGACATAGACTTGCGCCCCGCACCGTCTACCTTGCCAATATGCCCAAGCGGCAATTCGGTGCTGGACTTGATGCAGTTCAGCACGATGTTGGAGCGGATGTTGGCAACCCCTTTGATGCGGGTCAGCACACGCAGTACGGATTCGGACAGCACCCCCAGATCTGCGGCCACGATTTGCAGGATGTAGTCAGACTCACCCGCCACGGCATAACACTCCAGAACCTCGGGTATGGCCGCGATCTCGCGCTCGAAGGCCGAGCCCTCGTCACCTCCATGGCGGCTCAGCGTCACGTAGCTGATGGCGCGCACACCCAAGCCAATGGAAGCCGGGTTCAGCAATGCGACATAGCGGCGCACAATGCCCATGCTCTCCAGCCGCTGGATGCGCCGGCTGACCTGGGATGCCGACAAATGGATCTGCTCACCGACCTGCTGGTTGGTCGCGTGGGCATCCTTTTGCAATGCGGCCAGCAAGCTGATATCGAACTTGTCGAGCAGCAAATCGTCATATTTATCTTGATTCATGCATGAATTATGCATATCTTTGGTCTGAAGCAGTGAAAATTGCTTACACCGTGCGCGCGGTTTTGACCACAATCTCAGGTATTCACTACACGGTAAACAGGAGCAGCACAATGGCCGATCTTTTTGAAAATCCGATGGGACTCATGGGGTTTGAGTTTGTCGAATTTGCATCCCCCACACCCGGCCTGATGGAGCCGATTTTCGAGAAGATGGGTTTCCAGCACGTGGCGCGCCACCGCTCCAAGGATGTGGACCTGTACCGCCAGGGCGACATCAATTTCATCATCAACCGTGAGCCCAAGAGCCACGCCGCGTACTTTGCGGCTGAGCACGGCCCCTGCGCCTGCAGCATGGCGTTTCGTGTTCGCGATTCACACAAGGCCTATGCCCGCGCGCTGGAGCTGGGCGCACAACCCATCGATATCCAGCCCGGCCCCATGGAGCTGCGCCTTCCGGCCATCAAGGGCATCGGCGGTGCGCCGCTGTACCTGATCGACCGTTTTGAAGAAGGCAAGTCCATCTACGACATCGACTTTGAATTCCTGCCCGGTGTGGACCGCCACCCTTTTGGCCATGGCCTGAAACTCATCGACCACCTGACCCACAATGTGTACCGTGGCCGCATGGCCTACTGGGGTGGTTTCTACGAGAAGATCTTCAACTTCCGCGAAATCCGTTTCTTTGACATCAAGGGCGAATACACCGGTC
Source organism: Pseudomonadota bacterium (assembly GCA_040387325.1). Lineage (GTDB taxonomy): Bacteria > Pseudomonadota > Gammaproteobacteria > Burkholderiales > Burkholderiaceae_C > Allorhodoferax. Next base: position 33,851 of record JAZKDY010000041.1, read on the forward strand.
TGACCTCGCGCGCCATGACCGCGCCCGACGGCATGATCCGCATTCCGCTGAACGAAGAGGCATCGGGCAAGACTGGCCAGATCGAAGAGTACCTGATGCAATTCAACGGCGAAGGCATTCAGCACATCGCCCTGATCTGCGATAACCTGGTGGCCACGCTGGACAGCCTGAAGGCGGCCGGCGTGCCGCTGATGGCTGCGCCACCCGCGACCTACTACGAAATGCTGGAAGGCCGCCTGCCCAACCACGGTGAAGACGTGGGCGCGCTGCAAAGCCGCGGCATCCTGCTGGACGGCGTCAGCAAGGAGGGCGACCGCCGCCTGCTGCTGCAGATTTTCTCGGCCACGGTGCTGGGCCCGGTGTTTTTTGAATTCATCCAGCGCAAGGGCGACGATGGATTTGGCGAGGGCAATTTCAAGGCCTTGTTCGAATCGCTGGAGCGTGACCAGTTGCGCCGCGGCGTCATCACGGCGGATTGATGATGGCGCTACAAAAACTGAATGCTGAACAGGCCGCAGAACAACTGCAGGCCTTGCCGCTGTGGACGCTGGATGCGAAGGTGGGTTCCGTTACCCGCGAATTTATGCTGGCCGATTTCATGCAGGCCTTTGCCTTCATGACGCAGATTGCGATTGCTGCCGAGAAACACAACCACCACCCCGAGTGGAGCAATGTGTACAACAAGGTGCTGATCACCTGGACCACACACGACGTGCATGGCCTGAGCAGCAACGACATTGTGATGGCGCGCATGTGTGACCAGGCTTTTGCGGGTTACGCAGCAACTCCCAAAGGCAAATAAACAGGAGGCCTGACATGCAAGCAACACCCGAGAAGGTCAAGCACGGTCTGGCCGCCGGTGCGGCCGCCGCGCCGCAGCGTGCCGACTGGACCATTGACCAGGGCTGGGACAACTACACGCCGCAGGAACACGCGGTGTGGAAGACGTTGTACGAGCGCCAGACCAAGCTGCTGCCTGGACTGGCGTGTGATGACTTTGTGGAAGGCATGAAACACCTGCCCATGTCGGCCGACGAGATTCCGAATTTCGAAAAATTGTCCGAAACCCTGATGCGCAAGACCGGCTGGCAGATCGTGGCCGTGGCCGGCCTGGTGCCGGACGATGTGTTTTTTGAACACCTGGCGAATCGCCGTTTCCCGGCTGGCAACTTCATCCGTGGCGCGCACGAGCTGGACTATCTGGAAGAGCCCGATGTCTTCCACGACGTGTTTGGCCATGTGCCCATGCTGATGCACCCGGTGATGGCGGACTTTATCCAGGCCTATGGCCAGGGTGGTTTGCGCGCCCAGAAGCTGGGCAAGCTGACCAACCTGGCGCGGGTTTACTGGTACACGGTGGAGTTTGGCCTGGTGCAGCAGAAAGATGGCTTGCGCATCTATGGCGCGGGCATTGCATCCTCGTTTTCCGAGAGCACGTTCTCGGTCCAGAGCGATTCACCGAACCGCATTGGTTTTGACCTGGAGCGTGTGATGCGCACCAACTACCGCATCGACGACTTCCAGGAAAGTTACTTCGTGCTGGACAAGCTCGAAGACCTGCTGGCCCTAGCCAACACCGAGTTTGCACCGTATTACGCACGCCTGGACAGCGGCCCGACCTACCAGCCGGGTGATGTGTTGCCCTCCGATGTGGTGCCCCACCGCGGCACTGGCAGTTACCACCGCGCACGTGCTGCAGTGGCTACCGCCAAGGTGTAAACCCCGAGGAAAGTGGGGGGCAAAAGGGTGCCCTGTGCGTGGACAATATCGCCCATGCATTCAACACCTACCCCCTCTACACCCGCTCCTCAGATTGCCGGCCACCTGCTAGTGCAATGCCTGATTGAACAAGGCGTTACCCACGCCTTTGGAGTACCTGGCGAAAGTTATCTGGCTGTGCTGGATGGCTTTCATATGTACCGCGACAACATCCAGTTTGTCGTCAACCGGCAGGAGGGCGGCGCAGCCTTCATGGCCGAGGCCCATGGCAAGCTGACCGGCCGCCCCGGCGTCTGTTTTGTGACCCGCGGCCCAGGTGCTACCAATGCCTGCATCGGCGTGCACACCGCGTTCCAGGATTCCACACCCATGGTGCTACTGATTGGCGATGTGGCCAGCGACCAGCGCGACCGTGAAGCGTTCCAGGAAATGGACTACCGCGTCATGTTCGGCCCCAGCGCCCTGGGCATGGCCAAACGCGTGGAGCGTATTGACGACGCGGCCCGCATTCCCGAATACATTGCCCGCGCCTTTGCCACCGCGATGAATGGCCGACCCGGGCCCGTGGTGCTGGTGCTGCCAGAAGACATGTTGACGCAAGCCGTCAAGGTGAATCCGCACACGGGCGCGCTGCCCGCACCGCTGGCCCGCGTCGAGCCATCCGACGCCTGGAGCGACCCCGGCGCCCTGCGCACGTTGCGCGAAATGCTGATGAAAGCGCAGCGCCCGTTTGTGATCGCCGGCGGCAGCGGCTGGACACCCCAGTCCGCCCAGGCCCTGCAGCGCTTCGCCGAGGCCTGGCGCCTGCCGGTGGGCAATGCCTTCCGTTTCCAGGACACCTTTGACAACCACCACCCGCTGTATGCCGGTGATGTGGGCATCGGCATCAACCCGGCGCTGGCCAAGCGTATTGGCGAGAGCGACCTCGTCATCGCCATTGGCCCACGCCTGGGCGAGATGACCACCGGCGGCTACACGCTGTTGCAAGCGCCGCGCAGCAAACAAACCCTGGTCCACATCCACGCCAGCGCCGAAGAGCTGAACCGTGTCTACCAGGCCGACCTGGCCATCCACGCCAGCATGCGCGCAGCCGCCCGCTCGCTGGAGGTACTGGCTGCCCCCAAGGATGTGGTGTGGGAGGCGTGGGCGCAGGGCTGCAATGCCGACTATTTGGCCAATCTGCAAGCCAGCCCCATCAAGGACCTCCCAGCCGACACTGAACGCGGCCTGGTCGACATGCACAGCATCATCGCCTGCTTGCAAAAGCATTTGCCGACAGATGCGGTGTTGACCAATGGCGCCGGCAATTTCGCAAGCTGGCTGCACCGCTTCTACCGCTACAGCGGCCTGGCCAAGGGTTTCAAGACCCAGCTGGCCCCCACCAATGGGGCCATGGGTTACGGCGTGCCGGCGGGTATTGCGGCGGCCATTACCAGCAAGGCCAACCCGACTGCAGCCGGGCAGGGCAGGGTGGTGTTCACGATTGCGGGTGACGGCGACTTTCTGATGAACGGCCAGGAGCTGGCCACCGCCGTGCAGCACGGCGCCAAGACCATCATCCTGCTGCTGAACAACGGCATGTACGGCACCATCCGTATGCACCAGGAGCGCGAGTACCCGCAGCATGTGGCCGGTGCCGGCACCTCACTGCACAACCCCGACTTTGCGGCGCTGGCCCGCGCCTACGGTTATTCCGGTGTGCGCATCCAGCGCACGGCGGACTTTGAGGCCGAGTTGCTGGCCGCACTGGCGCGGCCCGAGGGCACGCTGATCGAGGTGATGCTGGAGCCTGAGCTGATCAGCACCCGGGTCTCACTGGCCGGCATCACCCAGGCAGCGCTGAAACGTTGACAAGCCGCCCAGCCAGAGGCTTGCATGTAAAATTAGCCTCTAGCCCCCGTGGAATATAGCGGTATCGCTATTAATTTAGGAGTAAATGTGAGCCAATCCATTGGCCAGCTGTCGGTCCTGGTGCGTGACTACGACGAAGCCATCCACTTCTACGTCCACCAGCTGGGCTTCACGCTGGTGGAAGACACCGCCATGCCCGCGCAAAACAAACGCTGGGTCGTCGTGGCGCCCCCGGGCGAGGGCGGCGTGCGCCTGCTGTTGGCGCGCGCCGTGGGCGACGAGCAGTTGTCGCGGGTGGGCAACCAGACCGGTGGGCGCGTCTTCCTGTTTCTGTACACCGATGACTTCTGGCGTGATTTTTATGCCTACCAGGCCCGTGGCGTGGTTTTTGTGCGCGAGCCCAAAGAAGAGCCCTACGGCACCGTGGCCGTGTTCCAGGACGTCTACGGCAACCTGTGGGACCTGGTGCAGACCCGCGGTTGACCCCTTTTTCTGTGCGCTGGGCCGCTTATTACGGTCCATATTGCGCCTATGTGCGCCACCGCACATAGCAAAAACTCCCGCACTCTGTACGCTCGGGTCTTGTGCGCCGTCATGTATCCGTGTTAGGCGCTCCAGTTGATTGATGCAGGTTCGCTGAGCCATTTTCATGTTCAGGTAGGTATGCGCTATTTTGGAAATGGAACATGTCTGACACCGAAAATTCGCAGCCACAGCTGTACGTTGTAGCCAGCCCGGACGGCGCAGCCGACGCCCAGCACCAGGAGGTGCTGCTCAAGGCGGGGGCCTTGCAAAGTGCCATTTTCAACAGCGCCTACTTTTCCAGCATTGCCACCGACGCCAAGGGCGTGATCCAGATTTTCAACGTGGGCGCCGAGCGCATGCTGGGCTACGCGGCGGCCGACGTGATGAACAAGATCACCCCCGCCGATATTTCGGACCCGCAGGAGGTGATTGAGCGTGCCAAAGCCCTGAGCCTGGAGCTTGACACCACCATCACTCCGGGTTTTGAAGCCCTGGTGTTCAAGGCTGCACGCGGTATTGAAGACATATACGAGCTGACCTACATCCGCAAGGACGGCAGCCGCTTCCCGGCCGTGGTGTCGGTCACGGCCCTGCGGGATGCGCAAAACGTCATCATCGGTTACCTGCTGATCGGCACCGACAACACGGCACGCAAACAGGCAGAAGAAGCCTTGCTGAAAGCTGGCGCCCTGCAGAACGCCATTTTCAACAGCGCCAATTTCTCGTCCATTGCCACTGACGCCAAGGGCGTGATCCAGATTTTCAACGTGGGAGCCGAGCGCATGCTGGGTTACACGGCAGCAGATGTGGTCAACAAGATCACACCGGCTGACATTTCCGACCCGCAAGAGGTGATCGAACGCGCCCAGACCCTGAGCCTGGAGCTGGATACCCATATCCTGCCGGGTTTTGATGCACTGGTGTTCAAGGCCTCCCGCGGTATTGAAGACATTTACGAGCTGACCTACATCCGCAATGACGGCAGCCGCCTGCCCGCCGTGGTGTCGGTCACCGCCCTGCGTGACGCGCAAAACATCATCATCGGTTACCTGCTGATTGGTACCGACAACACCGCGCGCCAACAGGTGGAAGACGAACGCAAGAAGCTGGACCAGCGCCTGCGTGACCAGCAGTTCTACACCCGCTCGCTGATTGAATCCCACATCGACGCGCTTATAACCACCGACCCCTCCGGCGTTATCTCGGACGTCAACAAACAAATGGAAGCCTTGACCGGCTGCACGCGCGATGAGCTGATTGGTGCACCTTTCAAGAGTTTTTTCACCGACCCCCTGCGTGCCGAGGCGGGTATCAAACGGGTGTTGAAGGAAAACAAGGTCACCAACTACGAACTGACTGCGCGCGCAAGGGATGGCAAAGAGACTGTGGTCTCGTACAACGCCACCACGTTCTACGACCGGGACCGCAATCTGCAAGGCGTATTTGCCGCCGCGCGTGATGTGACCGAACGCAAGCTGCTGGACCAGGCGCTGCAGGAGAACAACATCGAGCTGGAGATGGCCAAGTCGATTGCCGAGAAGGCCAACCTGGCCAAATCCGACTTCTTGTCCAGCATGAGCCACGAGTTGCGCACGCCGCTGAACGCCATTCTGGGTTTCGCACAGCTCATAGACTCGGGTGATCCGGCGCCAACACCGGCGCAAAAACGCAGCACCGACCAGATCCTGCAAGCCGGCTGGTATCTGCTGGAGCTGATCAACGAGATTTTGGACCTGGCCCTTATCGAGTCCGGCAAGCTGATGCTGGCGTCAGAGCCCGTTTCGCTGGCCGACGTCATGGCCGAATGCGAGACCATGGTCGAATCCCAGGCCAGACGGCGTGACATCAACGTGTGTTTCCCGGCTGTGGATGTGCGCTATTGCGTCAAGGCCGATCGCACACGGGTCAAGCAGGTGTTGATCAATCTGTTGTCCAACGCCATCAAGTACAACCGCACGGGTGGCTCCGTAGTGGTCTCCCTTTCAGCCAACACGCCGGGGCGTTTGCGCATTGGCGTGTCGGACACGGGTGAGGGCCTGACCGGTGAGAAGATTGCACAGCTGTTCCAGCCCTTCAACCGCTTGGGCCAGGAGGCTGCAACGGAGGAGGGCACCGGCATTGGCCTGGTGGTCTGCAAACGCCTGGTCGAGCTGATGGGCGGAACGATTGGTGTGGAAAGTGTGGTTGGCCAAGGCAGCGCATTCTGGATTGAGCTGGAGCTGACGACCGATGCGCAAACCGCCTGGCATGTCGAGCCCGCGGCACTGGTACCGGTGCATGTGGTCGCAGGTTCACACGTCTACACGGTGCTGTATGTTGAGGACAACCCGGCCAACCTGATGCTGGTAGAGGCCTTGATTGAGCGCCGATCCGATATTCGTTTGCTGACCGCGAGAAGTGGGCCCAGCGGCATAGAGATTGCGCGCACGGTGCGGCCGGATGTCATTTTGATGGACATCAATTTGCCCGGTATGAGTGGCACCAAGGCGTTGGCCATTCTGACCGCCGACCCGGCCACTGCCCACATACCGGTCATTGCCATCAGCGCCAATGCCATGCCCAGCGACATCGCCAAGGGTCTGGCGGCCGGATTCTTCCGCTACCTGACCAAGCCCATTCGGGTGGACCAGTTCATGGAAACCCTGGACGAGGTCTTGACACTGGGCTCGGAAGGCGCAGTGCCAACCCGGCAGCTGTAGAGGGCGGGCGCTTTTTAGCCTACGACCAGGCCGGTGGTGTCAACGCTCTGCACACCCTTGACCTTCTCGGCAATCATCTTCACCAGATCCACGGCGTCCTTATTGGGCAGCTTGCCTGTCAGCGAGACTGCGCCGTGTTTGGTCGTCACATGCACCTTGAATGCCTTGGACACACTGTTGGCCAGGATCTCGGACTTGACCTTGGTGGTGATCCAGCTGTCGGACACTGCTGCCTCGGCCTTGCTGGCCGCACGCTCGGGTGCCGATGGTGCGTCGTTGCCGGCTGCCTGCGCGACCAGGGCACTGGTGGCTAGTGCAGCAACCACCAGAGCGGGGCGCAGGTACTTGGCATAGCTGGATGCTGGATGGGTAACTTTGGTTGTGAACATGAGATTTGCTTTCTAAACAGGTTTGCATTCGCATGGCAGGACCCCAATGGAGACTTGCCGTGCACCGAACCCCAAGAATGCCAAAGGTGCAGGTGCGGGTCCGTGCGCTGTCACACAGTGGATTCCAGCGGTTGTTGAAGCTCTGGCGAGAGGCGGAATGCCTGGATAAACCGGTGCACAAAGTGCAGTTTGGTGATGGAGCGTTTGCTCAGTACAAAGGGGTAGAAATCTGGCAAACCCATTCCCAGCGAGAACTCGTTGAGCACGCTGGTCAGTCCTGCCCAGGCGTTGAAAAAGGCCAGGAATTCGTAGTCCGCTGCGTCTTCCTCCTCGTCCAGGCGGTAGAGCACATCCTGGTCGAATGGGTCCTTCAACAGGTCCACATGTTCGCTGTCCATGCCGGAGCCTATGGCAGTGTCCAGCGTGTCCACCATGTGCAGGTAGTGCGCCCAGGTCTCGGCCCAGTCCTCCCAGGGGTGTGAGCTGGCGTAGGCGCTGACGCAGTTGTCTGCCCAGTCCGGGTCGGGGCCATTGGCGTAATGCTGTTGCAAGGCGGCGCCATAGTCTTGGCGTTCATCGCCAAACAGTGCGCGAAAGGGTTCATGCCAGATGCTGTTTTCCAGCAGGCGGTTCCAGTAGTAATGCCCGGACTCGTGCCGCACATGGCCCAGCAAGGTGCGGTAGGGTTCATGCAGTGCGGAGCGTATGGCCTCACGCGCGGCGTCGTCCGCCTCGTTGATGTTGAGGGTGATGATGCCGTCCTGGTGACCCGTGGTAACCGGCATGGGTTCCACGTCGGCCAGCAAGTCGAAAGCCAGGCCGTGCTGCGGGTCTTCGCCTATGCGGGACGCCACTGGCAATCCCATGGCAATCAGTGAGGACACCAGCCTGCGTTTCGCCAGCTCTAGCTTGTGCCAAAGCGGCCCGTTCTCGGCAACGCTCTGGTCTGGCACCATGCGGTTGAGTCTGCAGCACCTGCATAACACGGGCTGCTCGGTGTCGCCCTGGGCGATAACCCAATTGCATTGGGGGGGCAGGTCAAAGTTCGCGCATCGCCGGTACAGGGTTCCCCCGTCGCCGGCCCCGGCAAGCTTCCAGAGCCCATCGTCTTCTGTCGGCTCCAGCGACAACACCGTGGCCTGGTCGGGCTGGTAGCCGAGCGCCCGGCCGCAGTGCAGGCACAGGTAGTTCCGAAAGAAAACGGGGTAGCCGCAAAAGCATTTGCCAATGCGGTGAATCAAAGGCTGCCAGCGCGTGTTTGTTGGAAGAGGCGTGTCAGCGTCCATGGGGCGCAATGCTTACGACTGCGGTGGAAGCGTAGTCGGCGGTTCACGCATGGGGACCGGGTTCTCTGTGGGTGGTGGTGCACCCAGGGGCTCCAGCGGCTGGGGCATTTCGGGTGGCAAAGGCGGGGGAATCTCCGGCACGGGCATCTGCGGCTCCGGCGCAGTGATACCCAACAGCTTCCAATCCACCAACAGCACGGGCGCGCGCTTTCCGTTTGACAGGGGGATGACGTCTGCAATGCTGACCATAGTGACCCTTTGCAATGAACAAGGCCACAAGGCTAGCCGTGCCGCGCGGCCGGGTCGGTGCGTCGCCGCACACTTGCGCCATTGGGACGCTACTACGGCGCAACTAGGGGGCAGGTGCAGCGGAGGCTTTGCGGGCGTGCTCCAGTGCGCGTTGGATTTGTTCGCGGTCTTGCTCGCGCAGGCCCTGCGACAGTTCACGTGCGGCTTCAGCGCGTTCATTGGCATAGTTCTGTAATTGCTCCAGCCGATTGGCCGATGGTGCCGCGCCACCGGGTTGGGCGGCCTCCAGTTGCTCGAAGCTGCGCTCGTACACGGTGGCAATGTCTGCATCGATCCGGCCAGCCAGTTCATCAAACGACAGCCCGTTGCGGGGGCTGTTGGCCAACAGGCTGCTCCAGCGCCGGCTGGTGCGCTGGTCTTCGCCCAGAAACTGCTGGATGGCTGCGCGAGCCTTCTGCTCTTCGCTGAAGCGGTAGCTGGGCTCGGGCAGGCGCCACACCAGCGCGGCAGTGCCCGCCGCCATCAGCAGCCCAACACCCCAGGCCAGTGAACGCGGCGGCTTGCCCGCCTGCGGGCCCCAGGGCCGCGCCAGTACCAGGCCTAACAATGCGCCCGCCACAAGGCCACCACCATGCGCTGCGTTGTCTATGCCCTGCACGACAAAACCCACGCCCAGCATCAGCGAAGAGAACACTGCCGCTCCGCCAAACAACCAGCGGAACTCGCCTGGCTCCACATTGCGCCGTTCACGCCACAAAAACACCAGCAAGGCGCCATACAGGCTGAAGATGGCACCCGATGCGCCGCCGGACACCGCCTGGTTGCCGTGCAGCACCAGTGACACAAGGTTGCCCAACAGGCCGCTTGCCGTGTACAGCACCACAAAACGCCAGCGCCCGTAGAGCTGCTCCACCAGGCGGCCTACATCCCAAAGCGCCCACATGTTCAGCACCAGGTGGACCACGCCAAAGTGGATGAACAGCGCGGTGAACAGGCGCCACCACTGGCCGTCTTGTGTGGCCGGGCCAAAGTTGGCACCCCAGGCCAGTTGCACACCATTGGGTGTGTGCCAGAAGCCAGCGCCTGCCAGCAGCATCAACAGAAACACCCCGACATTCACGGCCAACAGGGTGGTGGTGATGGGCACGCGCCGTGTGGGAGCGGCCATCAGCGCGGCCAGGCTGTTGACCGGTTCAGCCATGCGAGGCCGAGGCCGTTTTGGCAAAGGACTTGCGTACGCGGGCGGCACCGGCGCCGCTGCCTGAATCGACCGCAATGCCCTGGGCGGTTGGCACGGGTTGGTCCGTTGCGCAGGTCAGTGATGCAAATGTCGCTTTGAGTTCTTTTTTAAGGGTTTGCAGCTGTTTGATATGGGCGTCTATCTGTGCCATCTTGGTCTGTAATTGTTGTTCGATGTCGGTGCGCCCAAATTTGCCGCTAGTGAACTGCGGCAAGATCACGCGTATCTCGGCCAGCGAAAACCCCAGCGACTGCGCCCCGCGCACAAAGCGGATGGCCTCCAGATGGGTGGCCGTGTAGCTGCGGTAGCCATTGTCCTGGCGAGTGGGCGCCTGTAGCAGGCCTTGTTTTTCGTAGTAGCGCACTGTGTCGGTGGTTACGCTGATGGCCTTGGCAAGTTGGCTGATGTTCATCGTGGGGCGTGTGGTGGTGGGTAGCCGGTGTGAAAAAGTGCTTGACCTTGGAGCATAGACCAAGCTTTAGAGTTCCCGGGCTTTCATTCACTTTCACCCATTGCAACCCATGAAATACTTTTCAGTCCTTCAGTCGTTCACACTCGCCGCCGCGCTTCTGTGCGGCGCTGCACACGCGCAAACCCCGGCCGCCGCAGAACCGGCGCCACCCCAAGTGGGCTTCTCCATCATCAAGACCAGCAAGGTGTCGGTGGCCGAGCGCCTGTTGTTGCCCGACGGTAGCCTGACCAAAAAGATAGACACCAACTTCTCGGCCTTTCTGATCAAACACAAGAACGATTACCTGCTGTTCGACACCGGCCTGGGTGCCAATATCGAAGCCCAGTACGCACAGGACATGCCTTACTGGGCGCGCGCGGCATTCAAGTTTGACAAGCCGGTAGTGCCGGCGCGCAAGCAGCTGGATGCAGCCGGCTTTGCGCCCATCCAGCGGGTGATCATCAGCCACGGCCATTGGGACCATGCCAGTGGTGTGCCGGACTTCCCGGAGGCGCAAATCTTCGCTGCGGAAGAAGAGATGCATTCCATCAGCCACGCCCAATCCGGCGCGGCCACCGCTTGGCCATCACAGGTGGCAACCCCAGGCACCCGCTGGTCGCCGCTGGTGTTGCAGCCCGTAGCCCACAAGGGTTATGCGCAGAGCCTGGATTTGTTCAACGACGGCAGCGTGGTGCTGGTGGCCATGCCGGGCCATACCGAAGGGTCCATCGGCATGTTTGTGACCGTCGATAGTGGCAAGTGTTATTTCTTCATCGGTGATGTGGCCTGGAAGACCGGCGCCGTAATGCTGGGCGCGCCCAAGTTCTGGGCCGCCAGCATGGTCGTCGACCGTGACCGCGACCAGACGCTGCGCAGCGTGGAGCAGGTGCGGGACGTGTCCCGCCAATACCCCGACCTGGTGGTGGTGCCTGCGCACGACGCCGCCGTGCAGGATGCGCTGGGCTACTTTCCTGCCTGGGTCAGATAGGACTACTTTTTGGCGCGTATCTTGGTCAACTCGGCCTGTGTTTCATTCCACAGGTCCATACCAATGTCCGCGCCAATCAGCGCATAAACCTTGGTCAACTTGTCGCGCATGCGGGCGGATTCGGCGGGGGACAGCTCATTGACCTGCATGCCCTTGGCCTTGAGGTCGCCCACGGCCCGGGCGGCTTCGTCGCGGGTGTCCTTGCGCTCAAAGTCGCGGCTGGCCTTGGCGGCATCCATCAACACCTTTTGTTCGTCCTTGGACAACTGGTCCCACCACTTCTTGCTGGCGGTCACGATCCAGGGGCTGTAGACGTGGTTGGTCACCGTCATGTACTTCTGCACTTCGTAGAACTTGCTGGACAGGATGGTGTTGAACGGGTTCTCTTGCCCATCGACCGTTTTGGTTTCCAGCGCGCTGAACAGCTCAGAGAAAGCCATGGGCACTGCGTTGGCGCCCAGGGTCTGGAAGCTGGTCAGGAACACGTTGTTCTGCATCACGCGCAGCTTGACGCCGTCCAGGTCTTCCATCCTGGTGATGGCGCGTTTGCTATTGGTCAGGTTGCGGAAACCGTTCTCCCAATACACCAGGCCAACCAGGCCTTTCTCTTGCAGCTTGTTGCGGATCTTGTCGCCAATGGGCCCGTCCAGCAGGGTGTCGGCTTCTTTGGTGTTGGTGAACAGGAAGGGTGTGTCCCACAGCGCCATTTCTTTGGTGATGCCGACCAGCGTGGCGGTAGAGCCGACCATCATCTCTTGTGCACCACCAATCAGGGCCTGCTGCATCTGGGTGTCGGGGCCCAGCGCGGCGGCGCCAATGGCGCGCACCTTCATCTTGCCGCCGGAGGCCTTGTCCACCGCATCGGCAAACACCTTGGCGGCGCGGCCCTGGTTGCTTTGTTCGTTGAGGCCGTAGCCAAAACGGATCAGACGGGGTTTGATGTCCTGCGCGAAGGACGCGAACGATGCGCCCAGCAGGGCCGCGGTGGTAGCGGCAATCAGTGTGCGGCGTAGTGGAAAAGTCATGGGAGTCTCCTGGGGTTGAAAGGTTTAATTTTTTCTAGCGCATCCACGCGACGGGCGCGGTGACGATTTGTGGGAACAGTACGAACAGAAACAGAATGACGGTGTAGGTCAGCAGGAACGGGTTCACACCCTTGATGACCTGGTGCAGCGGCAGCTTGCCCACACCGGCCACCACATTGAGCACCGTGCCCACCGGTGGTGTAATCAGGCCGATGGCGCCGTTGAGCACAAACATCAGTCCAAAGTACACCGGGTCAATGCCGGCCTTGACGGCAATGGGCAGCATCACCGGGGCAAAGATCAGGATAGTTGGGGTCAGGTCCAGCGCGGTGCCGATGACGATCAGCACCAGCATCATCATCACCATCAATACCCGTGGATGCTCTACCAGCGGGCCCAGCCAGCCAGAGAGTGTGGCGGGCAAATCGGCCAAGGTAATCATGTAGCTCGCCACTGCGGCACCGGCACACAGGAACATGACAATGGCTGTGGTCTTGGCGGCGCGCACCAGCACGCCATGCACTTCCACAATCTTCATCTCACGGTGAATGAACAATGCAACAACCAGCGCATAAAACGCAGCGACCACGGCCGCCTCGGTGGGGGTAAACACACCGGTCTTCATGCCGCCGATGATGATGATCGGCATCAGCAGGGCCCACACCGCGCGGCCCGTGGCCAGCAGGCGCTGGCGCATGGGCATGGGGGTTCCTTCGGGCAGGTCCATGCCGCGGAGCATCCAGCGCCAGGCCACCACCAGTGCAGCACCCATGATCAGGCCTGGCACGATGCCGGACACAAACAGGGCCGAGATCGAGGTGTTGGTCGTCACGCCATAGATCACAAACGCCATGGATGGCGGAATGATGGGGCCGATGACACTGCCCGCAGCAATCAGCCCGGCCGAGCTGGCCACCGGGTAGCCATGTTTGCGCATCATGGGCAACAGGATGGCCGACATGGCAGCCGCATCCGCCAGGGCCGAGCCGGACATGGCAGACAGCAGAATCGCCGCGCCAATGGTCACATAACCCAGGCCGCCACGAATATGCCCCACCCAGGCCTGCGCCATGTCGATGATGCGCCGGCTGATGCCGCCAGAGTTCATCAACTCACCGGCCAGGATGAAGAAGGGCACGGCCAGCAGCGGAAAGCTGTCCACACCGGCCACCAGGTTTTGCGCCAGCAACTGCGTGTCCCAAAACCCCAGCACCCAGGCCATGCCCGCACCAGTGAGCACCAGGGCCAGGGCCATGTTCATGCCAATGCCCATCAGCACCAGCATGCCGGCCGAGAAGACGATAAAGGCGAGTCCTTCGTTGCTCATTGCGGTTATTCCAGTTCGGCGCCGTGACCCAGGTCCAGCGGTGTTTGTTTAACCAGTTCGACCAGAGCCATGGCCGCAATGGCGGCAGTGCACAGCAGGGCCGGCAGCGGGAGCAGGGCGGTGGGGTAACCCAGCACCACGGAATTGCTGTCCAGGCCCACCACGACCTGCTGCCAGGCACCCCAACCCACCAGCACACAGCCCAGGATCACGGCGATGCGGATCAGCGCCGTCATCAGCCGCATAGGCAGCGGCTTGTTCTTGAGCATGGCGACCAGGCTGGTGAAGGCCATGTGTTCACCCGCAGGGTAGGCCGCGGTGGCGCCTATGAAGACCATCCATACAAAAAGCAGGCGCGACAGCTCCTCACTGGCCGCCACACCGCTGCCAAAGCCGTAACGCAGCACTACGTTGACAAAAACGGAGACGGCCATCACGCCCAGGCAGGCGGCCATCAGGGAGTTGCTGATGCGCTGGAAGCGGCTGGGTGCCGCGTCCGGTAGGGGCTGTTCGTGGCTCATACGGATTCCTTGTGGTTGTTTAGCCATTGGCTGACCTGGGCCTGCAGCTCTGCCAAGGGCGCCATCGCGTCCACCTTCAGCACACCCGGTTCGCCGGTCGGATCTTCCAGTGTTGTGAACTGGTTGTCTACCAAGGCGGTAGAGAAGAAGTGCGCACCGCCGCGTGACGCTACGCGGTGCAGGGCCTGGTCACGCTGGATCTCCAGGAACACGAAGCCCAGGCCGGGCGCGGCCTGGCGCAAGCGTGTGCGGTAAGACAGCTTGAGCGCAGAGCAGGTCAGCACAACGCCATTGGGGTGGCCGCGCAACTGGTCGCACAGGGTGGCCAACCAGCCATCGCGGTCGGCGTCGGTCAGTGGCACGCCGCGCGCCATCTTGTCGCGATTTGCGGCGCTGTGGTGGTCATCGCCTTCCACCATTTGCCAACCCATGGCGCGCGACACCGCCACCCCCAGGCTGGACTTGCCACAACCGGCTACACCCATGATGACGACAGAGTTCATGCTTCTCACAGAATGGATAGCGCTATCCAGAGGGGTTAACAAAAAAGCAAATCGCTGCCTGGATCAACCTTCAATGCAGAAAAACTTTTCTGCACCTTAGGGATTGTCCGCCTGCCATTTGCTGTTGGATAGCGCTATCCTATGTGAATATTGCAAACAACTCACTAGTACTTTCCCTAGTCCCATGAAACCCACCGCCGTCCGTTCCCGCGCCACAGGCCGCATCACGCTGGCCGACGTGGCCCATGCTGCAGGCGTCAGCCCCATCACCGTATCGCGTGCGCTGCGCGGCGAACGCGCGGTAGACCCCGATCTGGTGGCCCGTGTGCAAGCCGCGGTGGCCAAGCTGGGTTATTTGCCCAACCCCGCAGCCCGTGCGCTGGCGTCCGGCGTGGGCTCGCATGTTGCGGTGCTGATACCCATGTTGTCCAACGCCTTGTTCGTAGACTTGCTGGAGGGCATACAACGCACGCTGCGCCAGGGCGGCTACCAGACGCTGATTGGTGTCACGCATTACGACCCGGCCGAAGAAGAGTCGCTGCTGCGCGAGCAATTGCTGCACCGCCCGGCAGGTTTGCTGGTGACTGGCCTGGAGCGCAGCGACGCCACCCGCAATTTAATTGCCCAGAGCGGCGTGCCCTGTGTGCATGTGATGGAGGCATCGGGCGCGGCGGGTGTCCACTGCGTGGGCTTTTCGCAGATGGACGCAGGTGACGAGTTGACCCGCCACCTGCTGGCACGGGGCCACAAACGCATCGCCTTTGCCGCGGCGCAGCTGGACCCGCGTACCCTGCAGCGGCTGGACGGCTGGCGCAGGGCGCTGCGTGCCGCAGGTTTGTACGACACCACGCTGGAGTGGCTGAACCCGGCGCCGTCGTCCATCTCGCTGGGTGCGCGCATGTTCGAGCAGATCATGGGCCAGCAGCCAGCCGTGGATGCCATCTTCTTCTGCAACGACGACCTGGCGCAAGGCGCATTGCTGGCCGCGCTGCGTTTGGGCATTGCCGTGCCCCAGCGCGTAGGCATCGCAGGCTTCAATGACCTGACTGGCAGTGACCAGATGCTGCCACCACTGACCACGGTGCGCACACCACGCGCCGCGATCGGCACTGCGGCGGCCACCATGCTGTTGGCGTTGATGCGGGGCGAGGAGGTGGCCGCACCATGTATTGACCTGGGGTATGAGCTGGTAGTGCGCGGCAGTGCTTGAAGCCGGGTCTTATATGTAAAATCATCCTGCAGCCCCCGTGGAATATCACTACTATGCTATTAAAACCATAGTAAATGGGGTAGCCAGACTGCGTTGACCGCCACCATGGACTTTCAGTTAGACTGAACGAAAGGAGTCCACACTATGGCAGGCGTATTCGGGAAAGATCCCAACATGAAGAAAACCAACCAGGAACAGCTGGAGCGTACCAACGCTGAGCGCAAACGCAAGCAAGCGGAGGTTGCAGCAAGATTCAACAGCAAGAAGCCGGCACCCACCGCCGACGAAGCACCGAAAAAGTAAGCTCGCGTACCGCGAATATGATGGCCCCTTCATTGGGGCTTTTCTTTTTATGAACCACACCACCACCTCCTCCATGCTAAAGGCGCTGTGCATGGGCTTGGCCCTGGCGGCCAGTTTCACCGCGCCAGCTTTTGCGCAAGCCAAGTCGGGCGCAAGTGCCCAGCAGCGCACCGAGGCACAGTTCCGAAACGTCCGGGCCAAGCCGCCCGAGCTGTGGGCTTTTTTGAAAGACATGCCCAAGGGCGGCGACCTGCACAGCCATTTGTCCGGTGCCATCTATGCCGAATCCATGATTGGCTGGGCGGCGGAAGACGGCCTGTGTGTGGACACGAAAACCCTCACTCTGCTGAAACCACCATGTGACCCTGCCCAAGGCCAGATGGGCGCCAAAGAGGCTCAGGCGGATGGGCTGACCTACCGCCGCATGATCGACGCCTGGTCCATGCGCAACGCACAGACCTCTGGCCTGAGCGGCCACGACCAGTTTTTTGACAGCTTTGGCAAGTTTGGCGCGGCCAACCGCAACCGCGGCGGTGACATGCTGGCCGAGGTGGCGATGCGTGCCAGCGGTGGCAACGTCAGTTACCTGGAGCTGATGCTCACCCCGGGCGGATCAGAGGTATCCAAGGTGGCCGCCAAGGCAGGCTGGAACGACGACTTTGCCAAGATGCGCACAGCCATGCTGGAGGGCGGCATGCCCGCGGCCGCCACAGCCGCCATCGATGAACTGAAACGTGCCAACGCGCGCAAGGCCGAACTCTTGCGTTGTGGTACCGCACAGGCCGCGCCCGGCTGCGCGGTGACCGTGCGTTACCTGTACCAGGTGTTGCGCGGCCTGCCCAAGGAGATTGTGTTTGCGCAGATGCTGGCAGGTTTTGAGCTGGCCAGCCGTGGCGCGGACTCACAAGTGGTTGGCCTGAACCTGGTGATGCCAGAAGATGCGCTAGTGCCCATGCGCGACTTCTCGCTGCACATGCGCCTGCTGGACTACCTGCACAGCGTCTACCCCAAGGTGCAGGTCACATTACACGCTGGTGAGCTGGCGCCCGGCCTGGTGCCGCCCGAGGGCCTGCGCTTCCATATCCGTCAATCTATTGAACAGGGTCATGCCACCCGCATCGGCCACGGCGTAGCGATCATGCAGGAAGACGATGCCGTGGGTTTGCTCAAACGCATGGCGCGCGACAAGATCATGGTCGAGATCTGCCTGACCAGCAACACCGGCATCCTGGGTGTCAGCGGCACGCAGCATCCGCTGGCCACCTACCTGAAATACGGTGTGCCCACCGCCTTGGCCACCGATGACGAGGGTGTGTCGCGCTCGGAAATGACGCACGAGTATGTGAAGGCGGTGCAGGAGCAGAACATCAGCTACCGGCAGTTGAAAACCATGGCGCGTAATAGTTTGCAGTATGCGTTTGTGGAGGGTGGGGCGCTTTGGAAGGATGTGGAGCGGGGGCAGCCGGTTGCGGAGTGTGCGGGTAACCGGGCTGGGGTTGTCAAAGCCAATGCGCGGTGTGAGAGGTATCTGGAGCAAAGCCCCAAAGCCCGGTTGCAGTGGCAGTTGGAGGCGTCGTTTGCCAAGTTTGAGCGTGAGTTTTGACACTGGTGAGAGGTATGGATTTGCCTCATTACCCAGACTATTCCGCAGATTTGGCGGCCTGCATTAAGTAGAACGATGAGCGAGTCCCGTGCCGGGCAGCTCGAACGTTAATCCGCATATGACAATCGAATCACCACATCCTCATCCCGAATACATGCTCGCTGCGCTCGAACAGGCGCGACTGGCGCTTGAAGCTGGCAGTATCCCCATCGGAGCCGTCATTGTTCACAATGGCGCCGTCATTGCGCATGGCCGCAACGCAATCGATCACCCGCCGAACGACACGCAGCACGCCGAGCTATCGGCCATTCAAAGCGTTGCCCCGTTCTTGGCTGAGCACAAACGCGAGTGCACGATCTACACAACTCTTGAGCCCTGCATGATGTGTCTCGGTGCCATCATCAACGTGGGAATCCATTCCTTGGTCATAGGGGCAGCAGACTCTCTCGTTGGTGCTATCAACCTGCTGCCGTTCGGCGAGTACTACGAGCGCAAGCGCAGCACGCTTCAGGTCGTACGCGGCTTCATGGCGGGAGACAGCCAAGCCCTGCTGAATGAGTATGTTCGCAGAACCGGACTTCGCGCGCACCTCGCGGCAGATGTGACCTAAGGTCCCAGTCGAGGCGAGGCCCAACGGCAAGTCGGGCGCCGCACTCATCTCTAACGTTGATTGTCTGCTTCGGCGCTGTCGCAATGTCGGGTGTCTGTCTGAAGTAGCAATTTCAGAACGTTTAACCTTGCAAAAAAAAAGGCCGGTTCACACCGGCCTTTAAACTTTTTGAGAAACGCTAACTAACTATTGATTACTTCATGTCCACGCCATAAAACGTGTGGCGGCCAAACGGGCTCAGCTTGAAGTCAATCACTTCCTTGCGCACAGGCTTCAATTGCACCGCGTGGGCAATGGTGAACCAGGGTGCTTGCTCCTTGAAGATCACCTGCGCCTGCTCGTACAGCTTGGTGCGCTCGGCGGGGTTGGAGACTACCTTGGCTTTTTGCACCAGGTCTTCAAACGGCTTGAAGCAGAACTTGGCAACGTTGGAGCCATTGGTCTTGGCGGAATCGCAGCCCAGCAGGGTGTTCAGGAAGTTGTCTGGGTCTCCGTTGTCACCGGTCCAGCCCAGCATGCCCATCTGGTGTTCACCCGCCTGCATGCGTTTGCGGTACTCGCCCCATTCAAAGCTCTTGATTTCGGCTGTGACGCCAATCTTGGCCAGGTCGGCCTGCATCAGCTCGGCAATACGCTTGGCATTGGGGTTGTAAGGGCGCTGCACGGGCATGGCCCACAGGTCGGTGGTGAAGCCATTGGGGTAGCCGGCGGCTGCCAGTGCCTTCTTGGCCGCTACGGGGTCAAAGCCGTCGTCCTTGATCGACTTGTTGTACGACCACTGTGTGGGCGGGATGGGGTTGGTAGCGGGGATACCGGTGCTCAGGTAGACGGCCGCCACAATGGCCTTCTTGTCGATGGCCATGTTGATGGCCTTGCGCACGCGCACATCGTCAAACGGCTTCTTGGTGGTGTTGTAGGCCAGGTAGCCCACATTCAGACCGGGCTGCTCCAGCACGGTCACATTGGCGTCCTTGCGGATGGCGTCCAGATCGGCAGGGTTGGGGTAGGGCATGACATGGCACTCACCCTTTTGCAGCTTGGCCCAGCGCACGGATGCATCGGGTGTGATGGAGAAGATCAGGTCGTCGATCTTGGCTGCGCCTTTCCAGTACTGGGGGAAGGCCTTGTAGCGGATGATGGCGTCCTTCTGGTACTGCACCAGCATGAAGGGGCCGGTACCGAGTGGCTCCTGGTCAATCTTTTCAGGGGTGCCGGCCTTCAGCATGGCAATGGCGTATTCCTTGGACTGAACACCTGCAAACTGCATGGCCAGATTGGACAAGAAGGGGGCCTCGGGCTTGTTGAGGGTGACCTTGACGGTGTACTCGTCAATCTTCTCGATGGACTTCAGCAGCTTGGGCATGCCCATGTCGTTGAAGTAGGAGTGGTTGGAGCTGGTGACCTTGAAGTAGGGGTCGGCAGTATTCCACTGGCGGTCCATGGTGAACAAGAAGTCATCGGCGTTGAAATCACGCGATGGTTTGAAGTTTTTGTTGGAGTGCCACTTCACGCCCTTGCGCAGGTTGAAGGTGTATTCCAGACCGTCTTTGGACACGGTCCACTTTTCGGCCAGGCCCGGGGTGATCTGTGTGCCGCCGCGTTCAAACTTGACGAGGTTGTCGTAAATCTGTTCCGTTGCATCAAACGAGGTGCCGGTGGTGTTGATGCTGGGTGCAAAGTTCTCGGGGCTGCCTTCGGAGCAGTACACCAAGGTTTTGGCTGCAGCCGGTGTCAGTGCCATCAGGGCCGGCAGTGCCACGGCGCACAGCAGGGCGATCTTGGTGGCACGCAGTTTGGTGCGTGGGAAAGAAGTGGTCATCAAGAAAACTCCATTTAAAAAAGGGGTGGCATACGACCCCTTGTGAACAATTGAACCAAGCTTGTGGCCTGATCGCCGAACAGCCATATTACGCGAGTAAATGGCCGCCCCGTATTGGGGTTCTTACTGTGAGGGAATTCATGCTGCCGCCAGACGTGGCGCTTCAAAACAGGCTACGAGGCGCCCGTGCAGCTCCTGCAATGGCGGGCGCTCCTTGCGGCACTGGTCTGTGGCATGTGGGCAGCGGGTGGAAAACACACAACCCACGGGCGGATTCAGCGGTGAGGGCAACTCGCCCTTGAGCACCGTGCGCTGTGCAGCCGGGCCACTGCCGGCCAGGCCGGGCGTAGAACCCAGCAGCGCCTGGGTATAGGGGTGCAGCGGTCGGCTGAAGATGGCGGTCTTCTCACCATGCTCGACGGTGTGGCCTAGGTACATCACCAACACATCGTGGGCAATATGGCGGACCACGCCCAAATCATGCGAGATGAACAGGTAGGCCAGGCCCAGGTCGCGCTGCAGGTCGGCCAACAGGTTCAACACCTGTGCCTGAATGGACACGTCCAGCGCAGATACCGGCTCATCGGCCACCACCAGGGATGGCTCCAGCATTAGGGCGCGTGCAATCGCGATGCGCTGGCGCTGACCGCCGGAGAACATGTGCGGGTAGCGGTCGTAATGTTCGGGGCGCAGGCCGACCATGGCCAGCATGGCGCGGGCTTTCTCGGCACGCTGGGCGGCGGTAAGCTGGGTGTTGATCTCCAGCGGCGCCTCCAGAATTTGGCCAATGCGTTTGCGTGGGTTCAATGATCCATAGGGATTCTGGAACACCAGTTGCACTTTTTGGCGCAGGGCTTTTTTCTCGTCTGCGCTTGCATTCACCACATCCATGCCGCCCAGTTGCAGGCTGCCACCAGTAGGTGATTCGATCAGGGTGACCATGCGTGCCAGGGTGGACTTGCCACAGCCGGATTCACCAACGATGGCCAACGTTTTACCCGCTTGCACGGTAAACGACACGCCACCTACGGCTTGCAGCAGATCAGGCTTGCTGAAGATGCCCCTGCTGATGGGGTAGACGCGGCGCAGGTCTTTGGCGGAGACTACGGTTGCGGTGCTCATGCTTCCACCTCCGCGTGTTTGGGCGCATGCAAAGCCCGGTCAGGGTCACCCAGCGGGTAGTGGCAGCGCACTGCGCCGTCTTGCCATGCGCGCAGTGGTGGGCGGGTCTGGCACAGGCCGTTGTTGGCATAACTGCAGCGGGGCGCGAACAGGCAGCCCTTGGGCCGGTCATACAAACCCGGCACCATGCCGGGGATGGTAGCCAGCCGCGAATGGCCGTCGTTGCGCTCGGGCAGGGCGGCCATCAGGGCCTCGGTATAGGGGTGCTGCGGGGCGGAGAACAAGGTGTCGGAGCCGCGTTGCTCCATGATCTGGCCGGCGTACATCACGGCGATGCGTTGCGCCATTTCACTCACGACGCCCATGTTGTGCGTGATCAGCACCAGGGCCATCCCGCGGTCTTTTTGCAGGCTGCGCAGCAGGTCCAGAATCTGCGCCTGGATGGTCACATCCAGTGCGGTGGTGGGCTCGTCGGCAATCAGCAGTTTGGGGTTGCAGGCAATGGCCATTGCAATCATCACGCGCTGGCTCATGCCGCCAGACAGCTGGTGTGGGTAGACGCCCAGGCGGCTCTCGGGCGCGGGTATGCCAACCTGCTCCAGCAGTTCGATGGAGCGTTTGCGGGCCGCCGCCTTGTCCATGCCTATGTGCAGCTTCAGCGTCTCGGCCAGTTGAAAGCCCACGGTAAAGCAGGGGTTCAGGCTGGTGGTCGGGTCCTGAAAAATCATCGACAAATCTTTGCCGGTCAGGCGGCGGCGCTCGCGGTCGCTCAATGCCAACAGGTCGTGTCCGTCAAAGCGCAGTTTGTCCGCCTTGACGCGGCCGGGGTAAGCGACCAGACCCATCAGGGCCATCATGGTGACGCTTTTGCCGGAGCCGGATTCACCAACAATGCCCAGCACATCACCGGTATCCAGAGACAGGCTGACGCCATCAACGGCATGCATGACACCGTTGTGCGACGGGAACTCTACCGACAGGTTTTCAATTTCAAGCAAGGCCATGGTGTGGTGCTGTCGTGTCAGTGGTTAACGTTTGAGCTTGGGGTCCAGCGCGTCGCGCAAGCCGTCACCCAGCAGGTTGAAAGCCAATACGGTGATCAGAATAGCCAGCCCGGGAAAGGTGACAACCCACCAGGCGCGCAGTACAAATTCGCGTGCGTCGGCCAGCATGGTGCCCCATTCGGGTGATGGCGGTTGTGCGCCCAGGCCCAGAAAGCCCAGTGCGGCCGCATCCAGGATGGCGGTGGAGATGCCGAGTGAGGCCTGCACGATCAGCGGTGCGGTGCAGTTGGGCAGCACTTCGCTGAACATGATGCGCCAGTGGCCGGCACCACCCATACGCGCCGCGGTGACGTAGTCGCGTGAGGTCTCGGAGATGACGGCCGCCCGGGTGATACGCACATAGTGGGGCAGCACCACAATGGCCACGGCCAGCATGGCGTTCATCAGGCCAGGGCCGAGGATGGCGACGATCA
>JAZKDY010000041.1:56777-66331 GCA_040387325.1 Pseudomonadota bacterium
AGCAGGCTGGGCAGGGTCAGGATGATGTCCATGATGCGCATCACCGCGATCTCGAACACACCGCGGAAATACCCGGCCAGCAGGCCCAGTGTGGTGCCCACCACAACGGACAGCGCAACAACCGCAATGCCAATCGTCAGGGACAGGCGCGCGCCGTGGATCAGGCGCGAGAGGATGTCACGGCCAATGGCGTCGGTGCCCAGCAAGTGGGCCGATGAGCCACCGGCCTGCCAGGCGGGTGGCACCAGGAACACCGTGTTGTCGGTCAGGTCGGGGTGGTAGGGCGCAACCCAGGGGGCCAAAGCCGCCAGCAGGAGCACGGTTACCACAATCAGCAGACCACCCACGGCGCCACGGTTGGCACTGAAGTAGCTCCAGAACTCTTTGAAAGGGTGCAGCGGCGCAGCCATAGTTTGTGTTGTTGTCATTTTTGGTGGCGGATGCGGGGGTTGATGATGCCGTAGGTCACATCCACCAGCAGATTGACGGCCATGACCATGACGCCCAGCAGCAGCATGCCGCCCTGCAGCACCGGGTAGTCACGCCGGCTGATGGCCTCTATCAGCCACTTGCCCACACCGGGCCACGAGAAGATGGTTTCGGTCAGGATGGCGCCGGTGAACAACACGCCCACCTGCAAGCCGATCACGGTGATGACCGGGATCAACGCATTGCGCAGCGCATGCACCGCGACGATGCGCAAGGTCGGCAAACCTTTGGCGCGCGCGGTGCGGATGTAGTCTTCGCCCAAAACCTCCAGCATGGCCGAACGTGTCATGCGTGCAATCACGGCCAAGGGGTTGGTGCCCAGCACGATGGTTGGAAGAATCAGGTGCGTAACGGCCGACCAGAACGCACCCTTGTCATTGGCAAGCCAGGTGTCGATCAACAGGAAACCGGTGACGGGCTCGATGAAATACATCACCGAAATGCGGCCAGACACCGGGGTCAGGTCCAACTGCACCGAGAAGAACAAGATCAGCAGCAGGCCCCACCAGAAGATGGGCATGGAGTAGCCAGTGAGTGATACACCCATCACCCCGTGGTCCAGGATGGAGTTGCGCTTGACCGCGGCAATGATGCCCGCCGGAATGCCGATCAGCAGCGCGAACAGGATGGCGCACAACGCCAGTTCAATGGTCGCGGGGAACAGGGCTGCGAATTCTGTCAGCACCGGGGTTTGCGTGATGACGGACTTGCCCAGATCACCTTGCAATACTTTGGCAATGTAGATGCCGTATTGCACGATGACAGGGCGGTCCAATCCGTATTCCTTTAGCAGCATGGCATGGCGCTCAGCGTCAATGCCGCGCTCACCGGCCAGGGTTTCAATGGGGTCGCCGGGGACCAGGCGAATCAGGAAAAAAGCCACCAGCGTCATACCGAAAAAGGTCGGGATGATCAGGCTCAAGCGCGTGAACAGAAAGCGCAGCATGGGTTGGTGTGTTGGGGGGTTGTATAGACAAATAGGGCTGCACCGGGGCGGTGCACGGGGTGCCGAATTCTACCAACGCAAAAACCACGCCATGCTGTGGTTTTCCCTGTGTTTTGGGCATAAAAAAAGGCCGGTTGATCCGGCCTTTTCAGATTGGCGCAAGGGCCAATTATTTCAGGTGCTTGCCGATCAGGCCAGCCATCTCGAACATCGAGACTTGCATCTTGCCGAAGATTTCTTTCAGCTTGGCATCCGCATTGATCATGCGCTTGTTGACTGCGTCTTGCAGCTTGTTCTTCTTGATGTAAGCCCACAGCTTGCTCACCACTTCAGTGCGTGGCAGGGGTGTCGCGCCCACGATAGCGGCCAATGCGGCGCTAGGTGTCAAAGCCTTCATGAATGCAGCATTCACGGTGCGCTTTTTCGCTGGAGCCTTGGCGGCGACCTTCTTGGCTGGAGCCTTCTTGGCGGGAGCAGCCTTCTTGGCTGGAGCCTTGGCGGCTACTTTCTTTGCGGGAGCGGCTGCTTTCTTTGCAGGAGCTGCCTTCTTGGCCGGAGCGGCTGCCTTCTTAGCAGGTGCCGCCTTTTTTGCCGGAGCTTTCTTTGCAGTTGCCATGATTGATTGTCCTTCTTGAAGTTGATTAATCACCAGTGAAAAGCTGCCTCCTCGCTGGTACCCGGATGCTACTGGAGAAAAAGCACGTAATCCAGAGGGAAAATGACTTTTTCATTGGGAAATGTTGTTTTTTCCATTGGAGAATGGGCGTATTTGGCAAAAAGGAGTGACTGGCTATGGCGATTGCGTTTGCAACCTGCGACCTGTGCGACGTGCACAAGGGGGATTCCACGGGCGATTTTCGGGTGCTGCCCCCGGTGTTCCGCGACTTCGGCGCAGTGAAAAAGTTCGCGGGGCCGGTGACCACCGTCAAGTGTTTTGAGGACAACACACTGGTCAAGGCCGCGGTCGATTCCCCCGGCTACCTGGACACGCCACAGGGCGGCGTGGGCAAGGTCCTGGTGGTGGATGGGGGCGGCTCCCTGCGCAAAGCACTGTTGGGTGGCAACCTGGGCGCAGCTGCGGCCCGCAATGGTTGGGCCGGTGTGGTGATTGATGGTTGTGTGCGCGACACCGCCGAGCTGGCCAGCCAGGCAGTGGGCATACGCGCATTGGCCGCCATGCCACTGCCAACCGAGAAACGGCAACAGGGGCAGGCCGATGTGCCCGTGCAGGTGCAGGGTGTTTGGGTTCGCCCCGGGGACTGGCTGTATGCCGATGAAGACGGCATCGTGCTGGCCTCTAAGGCGCTGGTGTAGTGGTTTGGCCGCCGGGCAAGGTGGCCAGCAAGACCCCGAGCAGGGCCACGCCAAAGGCCAGAAGCTCCATGCCGCCCAGCGTCTCACCTAACACCAGCACACCCACCACGGCGGCGGAAATGGGCAGCATCACTGTGAACACTCCCGCACGTGCGGCGGGCACGGTTTGCAAGCCTGTCATCCACAGCCACACGGTCCAGACGCTGGCGGCCAGCGCGTAGAACACCAGCAGCAGCCACAGGGGTGGCGCAACCGCCGAAAAATCGAAGTGCCAGGCCGCGTACAGCCCCATGGGCGTTACCAGCACAAAGCCCCACAGGTTGATCAGTGCGGCAATGCGTTTGGGTGGCAGGCTGCCGGTCAGCTTCTTGCCGATGACGGCGTAGGCCGCCTCGCACAACACGGCCACAAACACCAGAATATTGCCCCACAGCCCGGTGCTATTGGTCATATTGGCCTCTAGCCCCCGAGAATTCTCACTAAGTAGCTCACTTTTTGATAGCGCCAGTACAGCGATGCCCAGTACACCGCAGGCAATTGAGGCCCATATGCGCAAGCTAATGCGCTCTTTCAGAAAGGCCCAGCTCATCAGCGCAACTACGGCAGGGATGGTTGCCATGATGACGCCGGCCGACACCGCCGTGGTCATGCTGACTCCGTACAGCATGGCGATGGAGAACAGAAAGTTGCCGACAAAAGACTCCAGAAACAGCAGGCGCTTGGTGGTGCCGCTCATGGGCACCTCATCCGGCGAGCGCTTGAGCCAGTGCAGCATGGCGACACCCCCGATGCCGAACCGCAGCCAAGCCAGCAGAAACACGGACAGCGCAGCCACCAGGGGTTTGGACAGTGCGACGTAACTGCCGACCAGGGCCATGCTCAGCGCCAGGCTGCCATAGGCCAACCAGCGCGGCGGGTGTGTTGCCGATGCAGTGTCAGGCCCAGCGGGCGCCGTCACGCGGTCACGCCTGGCAACGTGTGGTGGGTGGCGCTGTGTGTGTTCTTGATGAGTTGTGGGGCCAGTGACCCGCCCAGCATGCCCAATAACGCGGCCAGCACGCCGGCCAATTGGGCTGGAAACTCGGTTCCTGCTGGCGTGGCGATGAACAGGCCCCAGGTCAACAAGCCCAGCACGATGGAAAACAACGCGCCCTGGGTGGTCGCGCGTTTCCAGTACAAACCAAACACCAGGGGGATGAACGCGCCGACCAGGGTGACCTGGTAAGCACCCGAAACCATTTCGTAAATGGGCGTGCCTTGTGCGTAGATGGCATAGGCCAATACAAATGCACTAAAAATCAGCACGGTGATACGCATGGTGCGCAGTTCTTCCTGGTCGCCCATGCGCGGTTTGAATTGGCGCCAGATGTTTTCCACAAAGGTTACGCTGGGTGCCAGCAGGGTAGCGGAGGCGGTGGACTTGATGGCCGACAGCAGCGCACCAAAAAACAGCACCTGCATCACAAAGGGCATTTTTTCCATCACCAGTGTGGGTAGTACTTTTTGCGGGTCCTCCTGCAGCAACACGGCAGTCTGCTCCGGCATGATGATGAGGGCGCTGGTGACCAGGAACATGGGCACGAAGGCAAACAGGATGTAACAAACACCGCCGATAACCGGGCCCTTGGTGGCGGCGCTGGAGGTGTTGGCCGACATCACGCGCTGGAAGACATCCTGCTGGGGGATGGAGCCCAGCATCATGGTGATGGCTGCTGCGAAGAAGAAAACAATGTCCTTAAATGCGGGCTCCGGCAGAAACTTGAACATGTCCTTGCTCATCGCCAGGGACACCACCTTGTCCGCGCCACCGGCCATGTTGCCAGCGAACACGGCGAGTATCGTCAGACCGCCCACCAGAATGATCATCTGGATAAAGTCGGTCACCGCCACCGACCACATGCCACCAAACAGGGTGTAGGCCAGGATCGACACCACGCCGATCACCATGCCCATGGGAATGCTGATGGCGCCGCCGGACAACAGGTTGAACACCAGGCCCAGAGCCGTCACCTGCGCCGACACCCAGCCCAGGTAACTCACCATGATGATCAGGGAACACACGATCTCCACGGTGCGGCCAAATCGCTCGCGGTAGTAGTCGCTGATGGTCAGCAGGTTCATCTTGTACAGCTTGGCTGCGAAGAACATGCCCACCAGGATGAGGCAGGTGCCCGCGCCAAACGGGTCTTCCACCACGCCATTGAGGCCGCTGTTGACGAACTTGGCCGGGATACCCAGCACCGTCTCCGATCCAAACCAGGTGGCAAACGTGGTGGTGACGATCATGATCAGGGGCAGGTTACGCCCTGCAATGGCGTAGTCCGCGGTGTTCTTGACGCGCCTGGCAGCGTAGAGACCAATGGCGATGGTGATCAGCAGGTAGACGATGACCAGGGTCAACAGCACGGCGCACTCCTTAAATTTGAAAAACTGGGCATTATCCCAACAGTTTGTGCGGTGATTGTCACGGCAACTGCACGTGCCACCCGCAACATGGGCGGGGCCGGTGCTTGGACGTGCTGGCGCGATCCATGCTTGACTACGCTGATATTTTCATATTGCAACCAGTGCATTTCGCATTGAGAAAAGTCAACGCTAAGTCATTGATTTGTATAGAAAAATATTTAGTCATATATAAGACATAAGATAGAGTTTAGGTCTTCTATAAGACTACAATAGAGTCCAGCTTGAACTGGAAAACCCGCCTTTCAGGCGCCGAAATTCTTTAACTACGACGGAGTGATTCAATGACTACTCAGACCCGTGAACAGCAAATCGCAGCCCTTGAAAAAGACTGGGCGACCAACCCCCGCTGGAAGGGCGTCAAACGCGGTTACACCGCAGCCGACGTCGTTCGCCTGCGCGGCAGCGTGAACATCGAGCACACGCTGGCCAAGCGCGGTGCCGAGAAGCTGTGGGAAAAGGTCAACGGCGGTGCCAAGAAGGGTTACGTCAACGCCTTCGGCGCGATCTCTGCTGGCCAGGCCATGCAGCAAGCCAAAGCCGGTTTGGAAGCCGTGTACCTGTCGGGCTGGCAAGTCGCCGCTGACGGCAACACCTCCGAAACCATGTACCCCGACCAGTCGTTGTACGCGTATGACTCGGTGCCCACCATGGTGCGCCGTATCAACAACACCTTCAAACGTGCCGACGAAATCCAGTGGGGCCGTGGCATCGAGCCAGGTTCCAAGGAATTCATCGACTTCTTCCTGCCTATCGTGGCCGACGCAGAAGCCGGTTTCGGTGGCGTGTTGAACGCGTTTGAGTTGATGAAGAACATGATTGCATCCGGCGCTGCCGGCGTGCACTTTGAAGACCAGTTGGCTGCCGTCAAGAAATGCGGCCACATGGGTGGCAAAGTCTTGGTGCCTACCCGTGAAGCGATTGAGAAGCTGATCTCCGCTCGTTTTGCCGCAGACACCATGGGCGTGTCCACCCTGATCTTGGCCCGTACCGACGCCGAAGCCGCCAACCTGATTACCAGCGACTACGACGCCAACGACAAGCCTTTCATCACCGGCGAGCGCACACAAGAAGGCTTCTACCGTGTCAAGAACGGCCTGGAGCAGTCCATCAGCCGCGGCGTGGCTTACGCCCCTTACGCCGATTTGGTGTGGTGCGAAACGGGCGTGCCAGACATTGGGTTTGCTCGCGAATTTTCCCAAGCTGTGTTGGGAGCTTGCCCAGGTAAGCTGTTGTCGTACAACTGCTCGCCTTCCTTCAACTGGAAAAAGAACCTCAACGACAAGCAGATCGCCTCCTTCCAGGAAGACTTGTCCGCGTTGGGCTACAAGTTCCAGTTCATCACCTTGGCGGGTATCCACATCAACTGGTTCAACACCTTCCAGTTTGCCCATGCATACGCCCAGGGCGAAGGCATGAAGCACTACACCGAAATGGTGCAGGAGCCCGAATTCGCTGCCCGCGAGAAGGGTTACACCTTCGTGTCGCACCAGCAGGAAGTCGGTGTGGGTTACTTCGACGACGTGACCACGGTGATCCAGGGTGGTACATCGTCCGTCAAGGCACTGACTGGTTCTACCGAAGAAGAACAGTTCCACTAAGCCATTGGCTTAACTGACAGGGCCGGGCCTTCGCAAGAAAGCCCGGCTTTTTTACGCTTGATTCCCGCTGTGTGGACAGTCTGCCCAGGCGTGCACGGTACATCCGCAGTGGGTAAGCTTGATGCTCGATGTAGTGATGACGCCTGCAGATCTTTTGACAGGCGCCACACTCTCAACCGCCTCTACCGTCGCAGCATCCACATCGGGTATCCAGCGTAAAAACGGTGTCAGGTCGGCCACATCGACGATGTACCAAAGCTTTTTGGTGGCATCCCATCTCGCTCCCAAAGCTTTTGCGGCGTCCTTTTCAGCGAAGGGCGTTACCAGATTGATTCTCATGCGGCCATTATCCCTGTGCGGGTTTGGCCCGACCGGCAGGCGACAATGAAGCCACTGCAAAACTTGGGCACAGTGTCCGTGCCGGCTTGTCGTCTCGCCCCAACTCCTATTTATCCCGATGAAAACTTTTGTCAGACTATTCTTTAAAACCTTGCGGTTACTGCTGGGCCCCGTCATGCGGGTCTGGGAAGTCGCCAGTCGCCCAAAAGGTGTCGTGCGTGCCCCTGCGCAGCAGGCGCAAATCGATGTGCAGTGCCGCAATCTTGTTTTGTACCAGTTCCAGACCTGCCCTTTCTGTATCAAGGTCCGCAAAGAAATGCACAGGTTGTCACTCAATATTGAGCGCCGCGATGCGCAAAAGGAAGGGGAGCATCGTGCGGCATTGGTACTTGGATTGGGCCAACCCAAAGTGCCGTGCCTGAAGATCACTGACACCGCGGGTAATAGCCAGTGGCTGGTTGAGTCCGCTGCAATCAATGCGTATTTGAGAGGGCGTTTTGAAGGGGCCGTATGAGTGACCGTTATGAAAGCGTTCAGTTAGCCCCGCTCTACGCTGAAGCCTTTCATGTGGCGGCCCCGGATTCTCCCCTGGGGCGCGAGGTTTGGCCACGCCAACCGGGTGTCTTTATTCGGGCGGGCAAACCCCAAGCCGTGGAGGCAACAGGAGTGGACGAGCCCGCGCGCGAGATTCTTTCCCGTGAGCTGGTGGCTGGCCAGTTTGGCCTGGTGCCCAGCTGGGTCAAGTCGGCGTCTGAGGCCAAGCTGCGTTCTGCCAAGCTGGTCAATGCCCGCTCAGAGACGGTGACCACGTCCAACAACTTCCGTGATGCCTGGATGAACGGGCAGCGCTGCATCGTGCCGATGATGGCGTTTCAGGAGGACGATTGGCGCAGCGGCAAAGCCGTGTCCACCCGCATTGCGAGGGTGGATGGAAAACCTATGGGCGTGGCCGGCTTGTGGGAAAGCTGGACGGGTGCGGAGGGTGAGGTCATCACCAGTTACACCCTGCTCACGGTAAGCGCCAATAGCCATGCGCTGATGCACCGCTACCAACAGCCCGGCAACGAAAAACGCATGGTGGTGATACTGAACGAAGGTGCTGTGGATGCATGGCTGGGTGCCCGTCCAGAAAAGGCAAAAGAGTTCATGCGGGCCTATCCCGCCAACTGGCTGACTGCCAACCCGATCGAGAAGAAGCGGTGACTGGGAGGGTGTGACGCGGTTCTGTTTTTAGACCGCCTGTTCCCGCCAAGACCCCGGGGCCAGCCCGTCCAGTGAGTACGGTCCTATGGCGGCGCGGATCAGGCGCAGGGTGGGGAAGCCGACAGCTGCCGACATGCGCCGCACCTGGCGGTTGCGCCCCTCGCGTATAACCAGCTCCAGCCAGGTTGTGGGCTTGGTCTGGCGCACTCGAATCGGTGGCACGCGTTCCCACAGGCCTGGCGGCGTTTCCATTACGCGGGCGCGGGCGGGCAGGGTGGGGCCGTCGTTGAGTTGTACGCCGTGGCGCAACGCGATCAGAGCGGCCTCGTCAGGAACGCCCTCGACCTGCACCCAGTAGGTCTTTTCCATCTTGAAACGCGGGTCGGCGATGCGGGCCTGGAGTTTGCCATCGCCCGTCAGCAGCAACAGGCCCTCGCTGTCTGCATCCAGGCGGCCCGCTACGTACACGTTTGGCACCTGAATGAAGTCTTTGAGCCCGCGCCACTGCCCTTCGGGCGTGAACTGGCTGAGCACCCCGTAGGGTTTGTTGAAACAAATCACGCTGCGCCTCTATCGGGCGGGGTCTCAGCCTTGTTTCAACACTTCTTCAAATTCGGCCAGCTCTTGCGCAATGGCCGCATACTTTTTGGACTTGGCTTTGTTGCCTGCCCATTGCAGGGTTGCCGCTTCCAGGTCTTCCTTGAAATGTGCAAACGCCGAGTCCTTCACCGCCTGGGTGGCCGACTTTGCGGTGCTGGACCACAGTTCAATCAGATCGGACAGTCCATTGTCAAAATCGTCGAAGGTTTCCAGGCGAATCCACTGGCCGCTTTTATCAAACATGTGTTTGCTCTCCCATTGTTTGTGAATCAAATTCCGTCTGCCACACCCAGTGCCCAGCCTTGCCATTGTTCCGCATGCTTCAGCGTAGCGTCGGATACATCGTCGGCCAGGTGGCCCATCGTCGCCGCGACCATCCCGCGGATGTGCTCCGCAATATGGGCTGTGTTGCTATCTTCCCTCAGTATTGCGATCTGCTGCAAGCCCTCTTGAATGAGTGCGGAGGTGGCCGAGGAGGTTTCGATATGCATGGGGTGACCCGGAAAATAAAAAACCCACCATCTTGCAATGGTGGGTTTTTGAATCTGGCTCCTCAACCTGGGCTCGAACCAGGGACCTACGGATTAACAGTCCGGCGC
>JAZKDY010000042.1:0-16601 GCA_040387325.1 Pseudomonadota bacterium
CCAAGCTGCTGTTTGACGATTCACCCGAGGCCCACGGCCACGGCAAGATCCTGGGCGGCGGTATGGTCGGCACCCATGCGGGTGACATGATCGGTGAAGTGGCGCTGGCGATTGAGATGGGTGCGGATGCCGTTGACATTGGCAAGACGATTCACCCCCACCCCACGCTGGGCGAAAGCATTGGCATGGCGGCTGAGATTGCGCACGGGTCTTGCACGGACGTGCCGCCGGCCAAACGCTGATCCACGCACACGTTCAGACGGGATAGTGCAACGCACCCCTTGTCACCGTGGTGAGGCGGACTTCGGTGAAATCTTCGATCGCGTAATAGCCAGAACGTCCCCAGCCGCTGTCTTTCACGCCACCGTTGGGCATGGCTGGTTCACCGGCCATGGTCGCTCCGTTTACATGCACCATTCCGCAGTCAAACCGTTGCGCCAGCGCCAGCCCGTTTTCAACATCCCGGGTCAGGATGCCTGCGCAAAGTCCATACGGCGTGGCAAGTGCTTCGGACATGGCGTGCTCGGCATTGTCCACGGCCTGCACGATGAGCACCGGGCCAAACGTTTCTTCAGACGCGACCTTGGCCATAGGGGGAACATCCACCAGAATGGTGGGTTCGTAAACGCGACCCTTGGCTCGCCCACCGCTGACCAACCGTGCGCCCAGGGCTACCGCCTCGTCAACACGCTGGCTGACTTGCACCAATGCCCTGTCGTTGATCAGCGGGCCAATGATGGTGCCGGGCAACTCAGGGTTACCGCACTGCAGTGCCTGGGTCTTGGCGACCAGACGCTCAATGAAGGTATCGGCAATAGAGCGATCCACCAATACTTTGCGGGTGTTCATGCAGATCTGGCCTTGGTGAAAAAAAGCACCGAAGGCCGTGGTATTGACGGCTTGATCGATATCTGCATCCGCCAGGATCAGCAATGGGTTGTAGCCCCCGAGCTCCAGCACGATGCGTTTGAGCGCCCGCCCTGCCCGCTCTGCGAGCATCCGGCCGATAGCGGATGAGCCAGTGAAGTTGATACTGCGCACATGGGGACTCTCGAAGAAGGCGTCGGCAATCGGCCCAGCGTCCCCCGGCCCATGCGTGACCACATTGAATGCGCCGGCTGGAAAACCTGCTTCCTCCAGCACCTCGGCCAGAACCAGACCGGCAGACAGAGGCGCTTCTTCAGACGGCTTCAGCACCATGGTGTTGCCAAAGGCCATGGGCAGCACGACCGTACGCCAGGCCAGGCAGAAGGCACCGTTCCACGGCGCGAAGCCCGCAACCACGCCCAACGGCTTGCGTACGGCCATGGCGAATCGCCCCGGTGTATCACTGGGCAGCACGTCGCCCACCGGCCGGTAAGCCCAGTTGGCGGCCTGCCGGAGAAGATCGACCGACCATCGAATCTGAAAACGCGCAAAACCTGCAGCCGTTCCAGTTTCAATGGCCAGCAACCGCACGATGTCATCGGTACGGCGTTCAACAATGTCTGCGGCAGCAAGAAAGAGGCGCTGGCGCTGGCCGGGTGGCATGGCGGCCCAGGCAGGGAACGCAGCCTGCGCAGCGTCGATGGCTGCTTGCGCATGCTGGCGCGTGCCTGCGGCGACTTGGGCGACCACTTCGCCGGTGAAAGGGTTGTGATCTGGAAAGACCGCACCGTCGGCCTGTGACCAGCGTCCTGCGATGAAGTGGGTGGTGTGTGCGAGCGGGGCTTTGAACCCAGTGGTTGCGTGGGGCATCGTGTCTCCAGTTTCAGATGTTGTCAATTTGTTGGGGGCTAAAAAAGCAGTGCGTTTGCCATGGCGCCGTATTCACGGACATTGGGCGCATAGGCGGCGTAGCGGTTGAACGGACTTGTCACCATGGCCTGCAACAGGCCATCCGGGTCCAGCACCCGATAACCCGCCCGGCCCAGGTGCTGTGGTAGCCCCAGTGCAGCAATGAG
Organism: Pseudomonadota bacterium; assembly: GCA_040387325.1. Taxonomy (GTDB): domain Bacteria; phylum Pseudomonadota; class Gammaproteobacteria; order Burkholderiales; family Burkholderiaceae_C; genus Allorhodoferax. The sequence continues at coordinate 1,944 of JAZKDY010000042.1, forward strand.
ATCGCGCAAGGCGGGGGCGATGTGGAAGCGGGACTGGAGATTTAGCGCCCGTGCAATCTGGTCTGATTTGGCAGGTACGTGGGTGGCGGCGATCTCCATTGCAAAGGGCAAGGCGGCGGCCACCAGCAGCCCGTGGTGCATGCGTTGGTCACCACAGGCAAGCGCAATCGCATGGGCAGGCCCCAGCCCTTTGTGTATGGCGACACCGCCGGCAAAGGACGCTGCCATGAGCTCCTGGCGTCCGTTGTCTGATTCGGGCTGGAGTGCGACCAGCGCATGCCCATAGGCCCTGACAAGGCCGTCCAATGCGATGGCATCAATCAACGGCTGGGCCGGTTCGGCCAAAAAACCCTCCAGGCAGTGTGCCAGCGCATCCATGGCGGTTGCGGCAATCAGTCGCACAGGCAATGAACGCACCAGCAGTGGGTCGCTAATCACCGAACGGGGCACCAGAAAAGGGCTGCGTGTACCGATGGCCCGCATCCCCGCTTCCGGGTGCAGGGCGGTAACCGGCGAACTCTCACTGCCGGTACCGACCGTGGTCGGCACTACCACCAGCGGGGCTACTCCTGGCCCGATACGCTCTGGTCGCCCGAGCAGGTCACGCGCCCCACCGTCAGGCGCCTGTGTCAACGCAGCAACCATCTTGGCCGTATCGATGACTGAGCCTCCGCCCACGGCAATGATTCCGTCACAGCGGCCATCCTGGTAGCTTGCAAATGCCTGGTCCGCGTCCCTACAGGTCGGGTCGTCTGCGGTCAGCAGGTGGCGTGCAGCAGACTCTGGCAGATAGGGTTCCACCGCTTCCAGAACGCCCGCCCGGGCAAGTCCCGGATCGCTCAAGAGCAGCGGACGCTGGATACGCAAAAGGCTCAATTCGCGCGGAAGGGTGGTGAGGCAGTCCGCGCCCAGAACCCATCTGGGCAGTGGAAGCAGGGCCGGGTAGTCCTGAAGGACATTGGCAGCGTGCGTGGCGTGAGAAGCGTGATGAACGGTCATTGCCGCGCATGTTATGCAGCTCGCGTGAACCTTGGGAGATGGTTCTAATTGCCGGGCGATACCAGTCTTGAATCACCGTCGATGCGCAAGCTGAATCGGTCGACTGAAATTGGCATCTTTGACGAGCACCCTGTGCCATCTAGAGTGGTGTGCATAGGCATTCGCCTATACAAACTGGAGAAATTTCATGCAGAAGTCAATTCTTGCCGCGTCTACTGCGGCTGCGGTCGTCACCACCTTTCTGACGGCCTGTGCCGTTCCCGTCGAGGTCGTTTCCGTGAGCAGCGGAACAGTGCTTCGCAACGTCCATGTGGTCGACACCCGGACTGGCTCCCTCACACGTGACGCGGCCGTCATCATTGAACAGGGGAAAATACGCCGGGTGGTTCCCAATGCCTGGGTACAGACCAGTGGCAATGCCATGGTGATCGATGGTGGCGGCAAATATCTGGTTCCGGGCTATCTCGATATGCACACCCATTCTCTCCCGGCTGCGGTGTTCCAGAAAGCACCACACTGGCCACTGCTTCTCGCCAACGGCGTGACCGGCATTCGCGAGATGGCTGGCGCCCCGCCCTTGATTGCAGCGGCAAAACAGATCAACGCTGCGCGCGCGGCTGGAACGCTGGATGCCCCTGAAGTACTGCAGATCCCCGGCCCACCCGTGATCATTGCCCGCACGCCAGAAGACGGCGTGGCCGCAGTCCGGCAGACCAAGGCCATGGGTGGCGACTTTGTCAAGGTGCTGGGTGCCTTGCCGGCCGTGATTCCGGCCATCGTGCAGGAGGCACGGGCCCAAGGACTGGGCGTGGCCGGGCACCTGACGCCTGGCATGGGCGCTGTCGCTACCGCCGCAACCGGCTGGACCGCATTCGAGCATCTGGGCGGTGGCTGGGGCATTCCACTGGACTGCGCGGATGACGAGGCGGCCATCCGCTCCGACCTTCTGGCCGGCAAAGGCGCAACGATGCCTTCCCCGTTCCCACCCACCTACCCCATCAGTCCGTTTGTCTACAGCGCGGGTGACGCACCATTTATGCAGCGATACAGGGACAGCTACAACAACACCAAATGCGAAGCCGTGACAAAAGCACTGGTGGAAAAAGGAACATGGCAGGTGCCCACCATGGTACGTCTGCGTACCATGACGAACAGCGACAACGCAGCCTTTCGCAACGATCCCAATCTGAAGTACGTTGATCCGACCACGCGGGGTTTGTGGAACAAGCTGTCAAAGGACTTCGAAAACCTGCAGCCCGCCAGTGCGGCGACCAGCTTTCGCAACTCCTACGCGCCCTTTGAGCGCACGCTCAAGCAACTGCACCAGCATGGCGGCGCCTCCCGTATCCTGGTGGGAACGGACGTGGGGGGGATATGGGTGATACCCGGCTTCTCGCTGCACCAGGAGTTCCGTGAATTCGCCAGAGCGGGCTTCACGCCACTGGAAATCCTGCAAGCCACCACACTCAATGCCGCGCGTTTCCTCAACCGTGAAAGCAGCATGGGAACCGTAGAGGCCAACAAGAACGCCGACCTGGTGTTGCTCGATGCCAATCCAGTCACCGATGTCGCCAATCTGTCAGGCATCGCCGGTGTGTTCAATGCCGGCAAATACTTCTCAAAGAGCGACCTAGAAGCGTTGAAGGCCGGTGTAGCCACTGCACATGCAGCAGCGCCACTTCGCGACCCCAGCACGGTGATAGATACCAGCCACAAGCATTGAAAGACACGTCTCTGCGAACAACTGCCTGAGTGGCAGCAACCGCCGGGGCGAGTTTGCCCTGGCGGTTGGCGGCTTCGGGCCTGGCGCAGCAGTGCTCAGATGCCGACGTACTCCTGCAGCAACTGGGGCTGCTGCCTGAGTTCTTCTGAAGAACCACGCCAGACAACCTGCCCTTTTTCCACAATGCAATGGCGGTCAGCGAGTCTTAGCAAGGGAGCGATATTCTTGTCGATCACGATCAGTGACAAACCTTCATCCTTCAACCGCGCGAGGCACTGCCAGATCTCGGCGCGCACGAGCGGCGCCAGACCTTCGGTAGCCTCGTCCAAAATCAGCAACTTGGGGTTTGTCATCAGCGCCCGTCCAATGGCCAGCATTTGTTGCTCACCACCGGACAGATTGCTACCCAGGTTGCGTTCACGCTCTTTCAGCCGGGGAAACATCTCAAACACTCTTTCCAGTGTCCAGGGTGCCCCAAGTTGCTGCCGGTTACTGGCGGTCGCCACCAGATTCTCCCGCACCGTCAGGTTTGAAAAAATTCTACGCCCCTCCGGTACCAGGCCGATGCCGCTGCAGGCCATCCGGTGCGCAGCGCTGCCTGTCATGTCAGCACCAGCCACGCGTACACGGCCTTTGCGGGGGCTCAACAGGCCCATGATGCTCTTGACCGTGGTTGACTTGCCCATACCGTTTCTGCCAATCAGCGTCACCACCTCGCGCTCACGCACGTCGAAGCTCATGCCAAAAAGTGCCTGACTTGTTCCGTAAAAAGTCTCCAGACAATCCACTTCCAGAAGTGCTTTCATACCGCCTCCACTTGGTCACCGAGGTAGGCCGTACGCACCTTCGGGTCGTTTCGAATTTGCTCGGATGTGCCGCAGGCGATCACCTTGCCATACACCATGACGGTGATGCGATCAGCCAGCGCGAATACAGCGTCCATGTCGTGCTCCACCAACACGATGCCATAGCGCCCCTTGAGCTTCTGGAGCAGTCGCACCATCTCCTCTGACTCATGGTGGCTCATGCCGGCCATGGGCTCGTCCAGTAGCATCACCCTGGGCTGCAGCGCCATGGTCATGGCCAGCTCCAGTTGCCTTCGCGCACCGTGCGCCATGGCGGAGACAGGGGTTTGGACAGCCCCGCCCAGCCCCACTTGCCACAACAGCTCATGCGCCGGTGCGACCAGGCTGGCATCGCCCAGCGCAGGCCGCCAGAACGAAAAATTGCGCCCACTGGCTCCCTGCACGGCTAGCATCACGTTTTCCAGCGCCGTGAATTCGTGAAAGACGGAGGTGATCTGGTAGCTGCGGGAGATGCCCCTGCGCGCTCTTTGTTGAACCGACTCGCCAACCATCTCCCTTCCGTCCAGCAAGATGCTGCCAGCCTGTGGCATGAGTTCGCCAGACAGCTGGTTGATCAGCGTTGTTTTGCCGGCCCCGTTCGGGCCAATGACGGCGTGCAGTTCGCCCGGTCGCACGTCCAGATTGAAGTGGTCCGTCACCAGCAACCCGCCGAAGCGTTTGACCAGCCCGCGCACCGAAAGAATGGATCCAGTTATTGCGCTCATACCTGCTCCTTGTCGCGTGCGATGAGGACGCCGTAGACACCATCCTTGAGTTTCAAGGCCACCAGCAAGGCCATGGCACCCAGGACACCCAGCCAATGGTTTCGCACAAACTCGTCCAGCAGGGCCCAACCGGTATGGAAGGACGACAGCAGCTCTTCCATGCTCAACCAGAGTATTGCCCCCACCACCGGCCCAACCAGTGTGCCCAAGCCACCCAGGACCGCCATGACGATGAGGTCACCCGAGACCACCCAATTCATGTACGACGGCGAGACGAAACGCGTCATGTTTGCCAACAACACACCAGACAGTACGCACACCAGTGCTGACAGGACATAGGCCACCAGCTTGATCCTGGCTACGGGCATGCCCAGGGCCTGCAGGCGACGCTCGTTGGTCCGGCTGGCACGCAGCACCATGCCGAAACGTGCATGCACCAGTCTATGAAAGACCAACATCACCAGAACCAGCGCCGTGAAGATGACGTAGTACAGAACAACGTTGTTGTTCAGGTCAATCACTCCGAAGTCACTGCGGTTGCTGATGCTGAACCCGTCGTCGCCGCCGTACTGCTTGAGACTTACCGACAGAAAATAGAACATCTGGGCAAACGCCAGCGTGATCATGATGAAGCCCACACCCTTGGCGCGCAGGCACGCCATCCCGATCAGGGTGGCCAACACCATGCCCGCCCCCAAGGCCGCGGCCAGATGGACCCAGCCGTTGCCGACCCCATGGAAAGACAAAACGCCCACCGTGTAAGCCCCCACGCCGATATAAAGCGCGTGACCGAAACTGACCATGGAACCGAAGCCCATCACGAGGTTGAGCCCGGTGGCTGCCAGGGCGAAGATCATCATGCGCGACACCAGCGTGACGTAGAAGCTCTCACCCAGAAAGTAGGAGAAAACTGGTACCAGAGCCAGCAACGCCATCAGCGCGCCGGCAAACCAGAGACGCAGACTGATGCGGCCTCTCGCCGCAGTCCTGTTGGCAAGCTCGATGTTGCCGTTGGAATTGTTGCAGATCATGGAAGGATTCAGGGTTTCAGCCATGTTTCACCGGGAACAATCCGGCTGGCCGAACTGCCAGCACCACAGCCATTAACAAATAGATCAGCATGGATGCAATGGCCGGCCCTGCAGCCTGCGCCAGGGAGCGCTCCATCAGTTCACGCATCAGGCCAGGCATGAATGCGCGTCCCATCGTGTCAACGATACCCACGATCAGTGCGCCGTAAAAGGCACCGCGAATGGAACCAACACCACCCGTGATCAGCACCACCAGCGTGAGGATGAGAATGGGCTCGCCCATGCCGGGCTGGACAGACAGGATGGGGCCAGCCATCACCCCCGCAAGCCCCGCCAAAGCGGCACCGGCGGCAAACACCAGCGCATTGAGCCGGTGGATGTTGACGCCCAGCGCTGACACCATGTCAGCGTCGGTTGCACCTGCGCGTATCAGCATGCCTATGCGGGTGCGGTGCACCAGCCAATACAGCGTGACCCCCACCAGCAGGCCCACCACGATGATGACCAGGCGGTAGGCAGGGTAGGCTACTCCGAACAGATCCACCGTGCCGGCCACCGCGTCTGGCACGTTCATGAACACCGGCGACTGCCCCCAAACGAAGCGCGCCACCTCGTTGAATACCAGGATGACACCAAAGGTAGCCAGTACCTGGTAGAGGTGATCGCGTTCGTACAGCCGCGCGATAACCGTGCGTTCCAGTGCAAACCCCAGCATCAGGCTCCCCGCAACGGCTGCCAAAGTGGCCAACAGGAAGGATCCAGTCCACCCATACACAGTCGCCGCAAAGTAGGCGCCCATCATGAACAGCGATCCGTGCGCCAGGTTGATCACATGCATGATGCCCAGTACCAGCGTCAAGCCCGCGGACAAAAGAAATAGCAAAACGCCCAGTTGAAAACCATTGAGCAACTGCGTCAGCAGCAATGCGCCTGTCATCTCAGTTCCTCCCGTGTACAGCCGTCAGGCCGTTCATTTCAAGGGACACTGGGTGTGATACGCGTCCTGGTGTGACTTGAGCGGCGTTGCCACAGTCTTCAAGGTGTACCGGTCCTTCCCGTCCTTCACCACAGTGAAGGCGTAGTAATCGTGTATCGGGAAGTTGTTGTTGCCAAACTTCAGCACACCCCGCACAGAGTTGGGATTGCCGGCCTTGAGTGCTGCCATGAAAGCAGGCTTGTCGGCAACATTCCCCTTGACGCGGCCGATGGCCAGGTCCAGTAGCGTTGCCGACTCATACCCTTGGGCGGCAAACAGAGAGGGAATGCGGTTGTATTTTTTTTCGAAGGCCTCCACGAAGCTCTTGTTGGCGGGGGTGTCCAGATCGGGTGACCACCAGTGCGCGCTGAAAAGACCAAGCCCTGACTCCTTCAAAGCAGGCAAGGTCGTTGCGTCCAGCATGGACGAGGTTTGCAGCGGGATGGTTTTGATGAGGCCGGACTGCTGGTACTGGCGGACAAAATTGACGGCCAGCGCACCAGGAAAAAAGGCGTACACCGCGTCAGGCTTGGCGGCTGCAATCTGCGCAATCTCTGCCGAGAAATCCGGCTGGGTCATGCCGGGGGAAATCTCTTCCAATACCTCACCCTTGTAGGTTCGCTTGAAGCCCTCCAGGGCATCCTTGCCGGCCTGGTAGTTGGGGGCAATCAACACCATGCGTTTGTAGCCCTTGTCAGTGACGTATTTGCCGGCAGCCTCTGCATGGCCGTCGTTTTGCCAGGAGACGAAGAACTGGTAGGGCGAGCACTGGGCTCCCGCCTGGGCTGAAGGACCGGAGTTCGACCCTATCAGGAATACCTGCTTTTCTGTGATCGGCCGGTGAACCGCCATCATCACGTTGGAGCCCATCACGCCTGTGATGATGGGCGTCTTCTCTTTTTCGATCAGCTTTTGCACGATTTGCAGCCCAACGTCTGGCTTGAACTGATCGTCTTCCTTGAGCACCTGTATTGGTGAGCCACCCAGCTTTCCGCCACGCTGCTCCAGCGCGAGCATGAAGCCGTCATAGTTGTCCTGGCCGATTGCGCCGATAGCGCCTGAGAATGTGCCCAGGTAACCAATTTTTATAGGTGCCTGATTCTGCGCGTGCGCCGACATGCAGCAGGTGGCACACAGTGCGAGAATGGCGGTGGTGATTTTTAGGGTCGCAAGCTTGAGCATTGTTGTCTCCGGTTGAAAAGAAATTGGGACTATTCGTGGCGCAGGCTTCGCCCTGTCACCTGGCGCAGCAAGCCAATCCCGTCTTCGGGCCAGGTGTTGCCACGCCATGCCACGTGCTGGTCAGGACGAATCAGTGTGAAACGCGCGCCGTAAAGGCTGGCAAGTGCTGCCTCCAACGGATGAATGACCTGCAAGGGCACATCGGCGGCGTGCGCCGCACGGCGGGCGGCTTCAACGCCAGCGTCGCCACCACCCGCAGTAACCAGCAAGGTAAAGCCCTTGCCAAAGTGGTCATACAAGGAAGTTCCGTCATGTAGCCAGGCGTGTGGTGCCAGATGGCCAGGGCGTGCAGAGGGTACGTAGTTGAGAAAGTCAGGGCGCGCTGCCTCGCTGCCATCACCCACGATGACGGGCGAATCGTTATAGGAATAGCCGAGCACCACCCCCAAGGTGTTGAATTCACGCAGCTTGGCTGCAGCCACCCGTGCACCCACTTCGCGCCGCACTACCGCGCCCTGCGCGTCGTCGTCTTCCAGGCCGTCACGCCACAACTGGTTGCCCAGCGTGCCATGGTTGACCACCGCTTCATCTATCACGTACCGATGCACCGGCCCACGCTCTGCCTCATAACTATCGAGCAGGCGCGCACCGCCCCAGCCCTGCAGCACTGCTGCCAGTTTCCAACCAAGGTCCACCCCGTCCGCCACACCCATGTTCATTCCATAACCGCCAAACGGCGGGTGGAGGTGGCAGGCGTCTCCCGCCAGAAACACGCGGCGATCTCGGTAGCGATCAGCCACCAAAGAACTGGCCACCCACTCGTCAGAGCTCAGTACCTCGTAGGGGAGATCAATGCCAGTAGAGCGACGTATGAGATCGGGAGCGTCGCTGGCGTCAAATGTGACGCCCTTGGGCACGCCCGTAGGCATGAAGTACCACTTGTCACCCCGGTCCATCGGCCCGATAAGGCTGGGCATGTCTGCATTGATCTGGCAATACATGATGGCAGGGCCGTGCCGGTGCGCAGACGCCAAGCCCGGCGCGCGGAATACCACGTTGTAATTGCGCGAGAGCCCATAGGTGCCTACCATGCGCGCGCCGATGGCCTCGCGCACCGTGCTGCGTGCACCGTCCGCACCGACCAGGAATTCACTCTGCACGGTGAAGTCGCTGCCGGTCGCCATGTCGCGTATCCGGGTTCTTACAAACTCCCCGTTCTGCTCAAACCCCTGCAAGTCGCAGTTGAAGCGGATGTCTACCCCCGGCAGGCTTTGCGCATGGGCGCGCATGACCTCTTCGACGGTGTATTGGGGAATCCACTGCGCGTGCTCGGAGTACAGGGGGTTTTTGCCCGGCGCGCAGTACAGCGCATTTTCAAAGCGCGCAAGCTCATGACCTGCCAGTCGGGTAACAAACAGCACATTCGAAGGGTAGTCAATTCCCAGCGGCGACGCAGCACGCAAGCTTTCGGCAATGCCCCAGCGCCGCATATGCTCCCGGGTGCGCACATTGGTGGTTTTGGCGCGTGGTGCGTAGCCGGCGCGGGGATTGCGCTCTACCACCAGGCACGGAATGCCGCGCTGCCCAAGTTCGATGGCCAGAGCCAAACCCGTCGGCCCAGAGCCGACGATAAGAACCCGCTTGTCCAGCACATTTGAAAGAGTCATGTATAGCCGCTTGATAAAAAGAAGTAGCACGCATGCTAGGGGGGAGTTACTGCATCAAGAAGATGCCAAAAACGCGCGGACGATTCGGTCACTGCATCGCTAAAGAAATCAGCTGGGGTACCTCGGCACGCCCTGCGGGTGTGGACATTGGCAAGCTATCGCAGCAAGCGGCCGCGCGGGCCGATCATGTCGATTCGGGCAGAGAGGCTTCCGATATGTGCCTGGGAGCTGTAGTTCACGAAGAAGTCACCCATATCGGTATCGCGCATGGTCTCCAGGCCTTTGACGAGTCCATCCGGTGTTGGATTGGGGCCGCTGCGCCTGAGCCCCTCTACCAGTACTTTTGCCTCAATAAACCCCTCCATGCCAAGCAGCGTAGGGCTCCCTCTGCCAAGCGTTTTGACGGCCTGGACGTATTCAGCCGCCACTTTGATGCGGACGCCTTCTGGCGCCGGGACTATCTGCGAGATCGCTACACCGATCGCCTTGTCGCCGATCATTTTCGTCAGTACCACCGCGTCCGTGGAAGAGAACGTGTACAGCGCACCACTGAAGGACAGTTTGCGCAGTTCCAGAATCAGTGCGGCCGCAGCGGGTGTCAGAACCCCCAGAAAGATGGCCTGTGGTTTCGCCAGAACCGCCTGGCGTGCAATATCGGCAGCCTGTGTACCGGCGCTGTCCAGCATGTAGTTGGTCGCGCCCAGGCCCAGCTCCTTCAGTCCCGCTTCCATGGATTGGCGGGTAGCATGCCCCAGGGGGACATCCTGGTACAGGATGACAACCCGCTCAATACCCACTGTCTTGACGTGTCCCGCAAGCTTTCGGCCTTCGTCGGTGACGCTGCCACGCACCGGAAACCCATAACGATTGAAACGGGAGCGAAGCAAATGGGTTGCAGAAGCGATACCGATCACCGGAATCTTCAGCTCTTCCAGCAAAGGTATTTCATTGCCCACCGCTGGAACACGTAGCAAACTCAGAAAGGCCACCGGTTGGTGCTCGGCGGCCATCTGCCTGAGATTGGCAACGGTGTTGTCAGCGACGTACCCGTCGTCAACCGTGATGAGCTTGATGGGCCGTCCGTTTATGCCGCCGGCCAGATTGACCTTGTGAATGTAGGCATCTCCGCCATCGCGCTTGAATTCCCCGATGGACTGGAGCTGCCCGCTCAGTGGCAGCGAGCGTCCGACGACGATGGGTTGGGCCAGAACACTGGTGGCGATGGTCAGGGTCGCCAGTCCGAACAGGCCACGCCAGGCGGCTTGAATGAAAGCTTTCATGATGATTCCTCAGTTGATTTGGTGGGCCGAGTCAGGCGCCGGTCCATGTGTCGCGCGGGCGATGTCCGGCAGTCTCCCCATCACATCGCGTGCGACGTGGCCCTGGATGGGAGAGCTGAAGTGGTAGACGATGCGAACTTAAAACAGCGCGCCCGGCCAATTGAGGATGGCTTGTTGGATGGAGACAAGTTCTCGCGTGCGTTCGGCAAAAGCGGCAACGGCTGGCCGTGCTCCGTCTTTCCAGAAAGTGTCGGCACCGAGGTTTTTCATGCGCGACAGCTCCACGCCCCAATAGATATCAGCCATCGTGACCTCTTCTCCGAAGAGCCACCGGGCGGCAGGCGACTTCAGTTTTTGCTCAAGCACGTCGCACGCGCCCTCGGCTTTTTCATAGGCCTCACGCATCGCGGCTTCGGTAAAGAGTTGTTGAGCCGCCTCAAGCTCCTTGGCGCGTTTGGCTGTGTAGGCACGTACCAAGGACTCTTCGCCGGCGCATTCGTCAAGGTAACGATCACATCGCTCCACCTTGCCCATGGCAAATGCGACTCCGGTCTTACCGCGAAGAGCATCCGGTCGCAGGTCTTGTTCGGGTGGCAGACCGCTCAGCATCTGGTAATTCGGCAAGTTGTCGATGATGTCGATTTCTTCATCGATACCTGCAGCAAGGTGCGCCGGGCGCAGACTCGCAGAGGTATTGTGAACAGCCGCGTCGATATGGTTGCAGATCCGCTTGGAATCAACCACGATCTCACCCGTTTGCCAATCGACCAACGTCGGTACCACCGCAGCATCGCAGCCACCTCCGAATGTCACGGATGTACTCCCGGAATGCCGGCTAACCAGCGCCGAGCCCATGTCGTCGCAGCCCTTGACCCGCATCCGGACATACGCAGGCAGGTAGGTACCGCCACCAAACAGGTTTACGAGGTGGGAGCGGTACGCTAGGCCATGGTGCGCCAACACCGCACGGACCTTCTGTGAGCACACGGAGGTGGATGCACTGAACAGCTCAAAGCGCGGCGTTTCAGCAGTGTCCGGGCCAATGTGTTCGCCCGCGCTGTTCAGGGCCTGGCGCGCGTCGGCTACCAATGCCTGCAAAGTGGTTGTCATGATAGAAATGTCTCCAAATGGATGGGTGCCGGCGAATGTTCATTGGTCGGTTTTGCGGCCCAAGTGTTCTTAGAAAAGATGTCAGCCGGTACCATACCGCGCACTTTTCTCGGCGGAAGATGGTGGTTTTTGATGGGTGATAGCTTGTAGGCATCGAGGAGAATCCGGCAACCCGCAGGCTGCGGCGTTTTCATCGCGCTGCTGATAAAGTCAGTGCAACCACCGGAGTTCCTGCCATGACCGCACCCACCCCCCACGGCCCCGATGCCGTTTTCCATATCAGCCGCACCGTCAACGGTCCACTGGAAGTGGTGTGGAAGGCCTATACCGAGCAGGAACCGCTCATGCAGTGGTTTGGCCCCAGCGGGTTTTCCATGCCGGTCAGCCACTTTGATTTGCGGCCCGGTGGCATCTTCCACTACTGCCTGCGCACCCCCACGGGTTTTGAGATGTGGGGCAAGTGGACCTTTGTGGACATCGTTGCACCCCACACCCTGTCCATGGTGGTGGCCTTTTCCGACGCCAAAGCCGGCCTCACACGCCACCCCATGTCAGCCACCTGGCCGTTGCAAACCCTGTCCACCACACGCTTTGAATCGGTGGACGGCAACAAGACCCGGATCAGCATCGCCTGGGAACCCTACCAGTCAGACGTGGACGAGATCGCCACCTTCACCGCCGGCCATGCCTCCATGGCCCAGGGCTGCAATGCCAGTTTTGATCAACTGGATGCCTACCTGGCACAACTGTCCCGTCCATGAACCCGAGCACCCGGCCCAACCCCTTTGCCGACCCGGTGACCGTGTTCCCGGTCGACGGCGGGCGACCGCCGCCGGTCGCGCGGCCGACGGTGCGGTTTCTGCTGGCGCACCCGGCGCACTGGATCGCACTGGGTTTTGGCTCGGGCCTGTCACGCATTGCGCCTGGCACGGCCGGCACCTTGTGGGCCTGGATTGCCTTCATCGCGCTGGCGCCCTGGATGGACGATGCCCGCTGGGCCCTGCTGATCGGTGTGTCACTGCCTTTGGGCTGGTGGGCCTGCACCGTCACTGCACGCAATATGGCGGTGCTGGACCCCGGCAGCATCGTCTGGGACGAGGTTGTGGCCTTCTGGCTGGTGTTGTGGCTGGTCATGCCCACCGGCCTGGTCGGCCAGGTCATGGCCTTTGGCCTGTTCCGTTTTTTTGATGCCGTCAAGCCTGGCCCCGTGGGCTGGGCCGATGCGCTGTACCACCACCTGGACCCGGCTACCGACCGCGCCGCCTGGCGCAAGGCCGGCTTTGGCATCATGCTGGACGACCTGGTGGCGGCCGGCTGCACCGTGCTTGTGGTGGCGCTGTGGAGGTTTGCCACGTGACCCCCTCACCCAACGATTCACTATTAAATGCAGAGCGCACTAGCCATATTGCACGGGGGCTAGCGGCTGATTTGCTGAAAACTTTTGGCTGGAAACTGGCCACCGCCGAGAGTTGCACCGGTGGTTTGATTGCCGCCTGCTGCACCGATGTGGCCGGCTCCAGCGACTGGTTTGACCGCGGTTTTGTGACCTACTCCAACGCCGCCAAAACCGAGATGCTGGGTGTGGACGCGGCACTCATTGCCGAACACGGCGCCGTCAGCGAAGCCGTGGTGCGCGCCATGGTGCAAGGCGCCCTGCAGCACTCAGCCGCCCAGGTGGCGGTTGCCGTGACTGGTGTGGCCGGGCCCGGTGGCGGCAGCGCCGCCAAACCCGTGGGCACGGTATGGCTGGGCTGGGCGACACCGGCCGGTGTGGTGACCGAGTTGCAGCACTTTGCCGGTGACCGCGCCCAGGTGCGCGCCGCCACGGTGCAGCGCGCGCTGCAACGCCTGGCCGAACTGCTGCCAACCGCCGGACACTAGGCCCGGACGAAATCCTGCAGCCGACGCCGCGGCGCAGGCTCCACGGGTTGCGCATACCCCACCCGCACCCACATCTGCACCGTCTCGCCCGGGGCGGTGGCACCGGCCAAGGCATGGATGTCGGCATAGGGCTTTTGTTGCTCCACATATTCCTGCAGCGCCTGCGACAGCGGATGCATGGCCAGACCCTGGGCCGTGGCCGCCAGTTGGGCCCGCGCATAGGCACGCCCGGCATTGACCTGGGTGACGCGGTCATTGCCCGGTGTGATCAGCCACCAGAAGGCGGGCGTGGAAGCCAGCTTGGCGTCGAACTCCTTGATCTGGCTGGTGGTGGCGTAATCGTCCGGCTTGGGCGCCGTTTTGCGGTCAAACAGGCCCAGTGCGTCCATCGCCACCACCACGGGAGCGGTCAACGACAGGCCGTCACGGTGGGCCGCAATCTCGGACTGGCCCACCCGCAACACGTCAAACGACTCCATGATGGTGCGTGGCACGGTCAGCTCGATACGCCAGGCCTCCGACGCAATGCGGCGGTGTGCCGCCAGCGCAGTGTCCCCCTGCTCCAAGCCCGCAAAACCCACGCGACCGGTCGTGGATGCAGACGTGCCAACGGCAGCAGCGAGTGCGCCCCACGCCGTCGCAGGTACGGCACGGGCAAGGTCATACCGGTTGCGGTTGGTGTGGCGCTGCAGGATCTGCGCGAACAGCGGGTCCTTTTGCACGCTGGCATCGGGGGTCAGGCGCACCGTGGCAACCGGGCGCGCATCCAGCTTGACCGGGCCAAAGGCGCCCTGCGGGAACAGCGCAATGTCGGCACGCAATCCCCGCTCGCGCGCGGCGAGATCCAGCAGTTCCAAAAACGTCCCGTGGCTCAGCATGATCTGGCGCGACAGCGGATCGGTCTGCGGCAGTACGCGTTTTAAATCGCAATACAGCGTGATCTGGCCCGGTGTGCCCAGGTCGGCCACCCAGGACTGCAGGTTGTGTGAGTGCGGCGCCAGGATGGCGTAGCTCAGCAGCCAGCGCCGCACATCGGCATCCTGGGCCACCGCACCACCGGGACCAGCCCAGGCTTCGATGGCTTCGGGCGGCATGCCGCGTGCGCAGCCAGACAGGCCGGCCGTGCCTGCAGCGGTGATGGCGGCTACGGCACCGCCGCCAACCAACCGTATGAAGCGGCGGCGCTGCAGGGGCTGGCCTCTGACCGGGTTGACCGGATGGGTGGGATTGGGGGGGAAG
>JAZKDY010000042.1:16611-27281 GCA_040387325.1 Pseudomonadota bacterium
AAGTTCATGCGTGTGCTCCTTGGATAAAACCCAGATCAACCAGCGCGGCCTGCACCGCCTGGGGCAAGGGGGTGTGGGGCTCGGTGCCTACCAGCGCGGTCAGCTTGTCATTGGCCAGTGCATGCGGGGTTTGCCACAGGTAACGCATCTCCAGCAGCGCGGCCCAGGTGGCCACCACCAGCGCACCGATGCGGATGACCGGCCAGGGCAGTTGCGCCAGCTTGAGGGCAGCACCCGGTTTGCCCCAGGCCTGGGCCTGTGCAATGGGGGCCAGCACATCCAGCCACCGCTGGCCCGTGATCTGATGACCGGCAAAGTGCAAGACCTCAAATGCCGGCAACCGGGCGCGCTGCCGCGCCACCGCCACAAAGCTGCGGGCCAGGTCGGGCAGGTAGGCCCAGGCCCGGGGTACTTCGGGTGCGCCGGGGTAGGTGAACACGCCTTTGCGAATCTCTTTGACCATGGCCGTATCGAACCAGGTACCACTGCCGCTGCCAAAGAAATCGCCCGCGCGGATGACGATGCTGGGCACCCCGCTGTGCTGCAGGTGCTGCTCCATGGCGATGCGGATCTGGCCCTTGACGGTGCGTGCCAGCTGGGGCGTGTTTTCGCGCAGCAAGGCGGGCATGCCGGCGCCAAAGTTGTAGACATTGCCCGGCACCATCAGCGTGGCACCCAACGCGCGGGTGATCGCAATGGCCGCATCGGTCATGGGCAACACCTCGTCCCGCCAGGCCTTGTTGGTGTAGGCCGGGTTCAGCGCGTGCACGACCACGGTGGCACCTTCAGCCGCTTGCGCCAGGGCCTGCGTGTCGTTCAGGTTGATACCCAGCCATTCGATGCCAGCCGTTGGTGGGGGCGCAGCGTCGCCGCCGGGCCGCCCCAAGGCGACGACGGCCCCCTCGGGGGGCAGCGTAGTACGCGTAGCGACAAGCGTGGGGGCCACCTTACCCGCACGGTGCTGGCCCAGCACACGCCAGCCGGCCTCGGCAAAGGCGCGGGCCGCAGCCAGGCCAAAACGGCCGCGGGCGCCGAGTATCAGAACGGTGTTGTTGGTGTCGCTGTTGGTGGTGTGCATGGTGTTTCCGCGAATGGGTTATGCAGCGATTGTGGAAAAAACCGACCATTCACACAATTGCATATATGCTTACAGGAGCTATGCAATTCTGAATACTCATATACCGACATTTATGCCATCCCACTTTGACTGGAGCCTGATCCGCTCCTTCCTCGCCGCGCTGGACCAGGGCAGTTTGCTGGGCGCCGCACGTGTGCTGAAGACCAGCCAGCCCACGCTGGGCCGCCACATTGCGGAGCTGGAGAGTCAACTGGGCGTGGTGCTGTTCGAGCGCACCGGCCGTGGCCTGGTGCCCACGGCCACCGCTTTGCAATTGGCCGAGTCGGCCCGTGGCATGGAGGCCGGTGCGCTGCAGCTCACGCGCACGCTGACCGGCGCGCAGGCCCAGACCAGCGGCACGGTGCGCATCACCGCCAGCGTGCCGGTGGCCGTGCAGCTGATGCCCCCGCTGCTGGCGCGCATGCGCCTGGCCCTGCCCGACATCCAGGTGGAGCTGGTGTCCAGCAACCAGGTGTCCAACCTGCTGCGCCGCGAAGCTGACATTGCCTTGCGCATGGTGCGCCCGGAGCAGGGCACGCTGGTGGCCAGGAAGGTTGGGCGTGTGGTGGTGGGCGCCTACGCCCACCGCAGCTACCTGGCACGGCGCAGCGCCATCCGCCAGCCTGCGGACCTGTTGCAACACGACCTGATCGGCAACGACGTCGACACGGCCATACTGCGCGGCTTCCAGGCCATGGGGTATCCGGTGGGGCCGGAGGTCTTTGCGCTGCGCACGGACGACCTCATCGTGCAGTGGCAAGCCGTGCGCGCCGGCTTCGGGGTAGGTTTTGTGGCCGAATACATGGCCCGTACCGAGCCCGATGTGTTGCCCGTTCTAAAGGGCCTGCTGCCCATTCCCGACCTGCCCATGTGGCTGGCCGTGCACCGCGAGATCCGCACCAACCGGCGCATCCGCGCGGTCTACGACTTTTTGGCCGAGGCCCTGCCGCACGTTCTTTAACTGCCGCGGCGCTCCGCGCCCTTGAACGGTTTGGCCAGCGCGGCCGGGGCCCGTACTGCGGTGCGGGGCATGCTGGTACTGCCTGCATGTGCGGGCACTTTGAAAAATGCCACGGCCTGCACCAATTCAGCGGCCTGACCCTTGAGGCTGCTGGCCGCGGCCGCCATCTGCTCTACCAGCGCGGCGTTTTGCTGCGTGGCCTGGTCCATTTGTGTGACCGCTTCGCCCACCTGGGCCACGCCACTGGCCTGCTCATTGCTGGCGGCGCTGATCTCGCCCATGATGTCGGTCACGCGGCGGATGGAGCTGACCACCTCGGCCATCGTCGTGCCCGCCTCGTCTACCAGCGTGGTGCCGTGTTCGACCCGCTCCACACTGGCGTTGATCAGGGTCTTGATCTCTTTCGCGGCTTCGGCCGAACGTCCAGCCAGCGAGCGCACTTCAGACGCCACCACCGCAAAGCCGCGCCCCTGTTCACCCGCACGTGCCGCCTCCACCGCCGCGTTCAGCGCCAGGATATTGGTCTGAAATGCAATGCCGTCAATGACACTGATGATGTCCGATATCTTGCGCGAGGACTCGTTGATACCCTTCATGGTCTCCACCACCTGGCCCACCACCGCGCCACCCTTGGCTGCCACGGTGGATGCGCTCTGCGCCAACTGGTTGGCCTGGCGGGCGCTGTCGGCGTTTTGTTTCACCGTGGAGCCCAGCTCTTCCATACTGGCCGCGGTTTCTTCCAGCGCGCTGGCTTGCTGTTCGGTGCGGGCACTGAGGTCGTTGTTGCCTTGTGCGATTTCGGCACTGGCCGTGGCAACACCCTCAGAGCCGGTGCGCACGGTGGTGACGATCTGGGCCAGATTGCCCTGCATGGCGCCAAGACTGGCCATCAGGCTGGTGGTATCACCGGCTTGCAGCACCACGTTGCGGGTGAAGTCGCCCTGCGAGACGGCCTGGGCCAGGTTGGCCGCATCGCCAGGCTCGCCACCCAGCTCCTTCAGCAGACTGCGCGTGATGAAGTAACCCAGGCCAGCGGCGACCAGCAGGGCCACCAGCCCCAGTGCCAGCATCACGGCACGCGCACGGCCATAGGTTTCATCACCCGACTTGGCCGTGGCCTCCAATTGATCGACCTGGTCGGCAATCAGGGCACGCACGGCGGTCTGGTAGGCCGTCTGGCTCGGGCGCAATTCGCTGTTGAGAAACGCCCTGGCCTCGCCAACGTTGTCGGCCTTGATGAGGGCCATGATGCTGTCCTGGCTGGCTATGTATTTGATGCGCAGGGCCTTGACCTCCTTCAGCAGGGCGACACCCTTGGGCAGCACCACCAGCTGGTCCAGCAGCTCCACGTTCTTGCGGATCACAGCGCGCGATTGCATGACGGCATCGGTCTGTTTCTGGCGTTCGGCCGCATCCGGCGTGAGCATCATGTCGCGCAGCGTGATGGAGATTTCGGTGACCTGGGCCAGTATGGTGTTGGAGGCATCGATCTTGGGAATGCGGTTTTCGGTGATCTCCGAAATCCCCGATTCAATGCGGCTCATCGAGAACAGGCCCACACCCAGAATCACCAGCATCAATGCACAGACCGCACCAAAGCCCAGGGTCAGCCGCATGCGCACGGTCCAGGCAGAAATATTCATTCGATCACTCCAAAAAAGGGGACGCAGCGCACTGCTGCCTGAATGAACGCGCATTCCAACTCTGTCGCGTGCTTTTGATACATCCTAACGTGTCGGTGCGGCAGTTGGCAACCGTTTTTCAGGTCATCCTGGTCGAGGAAAAAACGCCCATTTCTGGTGCGCGCTCACCGCACTCAGGCGCCGTGGCACTTCTTGTATTTTTTGCCACTGCCGCAGTGGCACGGGTCATTGCGCCCGGGTACGTCCGCGCGGCGCAGGGTCTCCACGCGCGGGCCAATGCCGCGCCAGATTTCGCGCAGGTCATAGACCGACCAGACCGCATCGGCAAAGGCATTGAGCCGGTCCGTGCTCATGGACGGCGGGCCGTCTTCGCTGAACGGCGACAGCTCGGGCTCGCCTTCGTCGTCCTCCGTCAGGGCCACGATGGATTGCAGCGACACATCGTGCCATTTGGCGGCCTTCTTGTCGCTGGGCTCTGCCCACTCGTCGGGCCAGGCTTCGACAGCGAACATGAAGCCCAGGGCCCAGACCTGGCCAAAGGCCGGCAGGTCCTCGTCTGGCAGCTCAGCCCGCTCTTCGGGCGAGAGGGCGGCCATGGCGCCGCGCACGTCCATGACCTCGGGGTGGTAGGCGTGGCTGTCTTCCAGCGACTCGATGGGCGTGTCCAGTGCGGCCAGCACCTCGGCCCAGCGCTGGTCCCAGATCTGCAAAAACTGCGTGCGTTGCGCCGCGTCAGCAAAGGAGCCACCAGCTTCGGGCGCCGTGTCGCCTTCCTGCAACACGACGGGGGCGTCACCGTCTTCGGCTACGGCCAGCAACACATCCAGGTATTCGGGCTGGGGGATGGCGCGGCGGCAACAGATCAGGGCCGCCATAAAACCTTCGCAAAACTCCCACTGCGGGGTTTCGTCGTAGCGGGTGCGCAGGTCGTCCAGGATGGCGTCTATGGTGTCGAACTGGTCGGCAGTGACGGCGCCGGGCAAGTCGCCAGGCGCGTCAGAGGATTCGGGTTGGTCAGGGGTGGGATTCATGGCAGTGGCAGCGGGAGGTTTGGGGTGTTGTTGGGTGCAACATGGAACGGGTTAACACCATTTTGCCTTGTTGCATTTGCCTGCTATTGTCGGGTGATGCTGCACTACCTCAATACGATTTTCCCCGTGCGTTACACGGTCATGGGCCTGAGTTGCTTTGGGCTGCTGCTCAGCGTCTTCAGTCTGGTGGCCTTTGGTGTCGGGCTGCCGGCCTTCCTGCTGTTTGCAGCCCTGGTGGCCATTGGCGTCTACGACCTGCGCCAGACCAAACGCTCCATCCTTCGCAACTACCCCATCATCGGGCACCTGCGGTTTACGATGGAGTTCATACGCCCGGAGATACGGCAGTACTTCATCGAGAGCGACACCGAGGCCAACCCATTCTCGCGCGCCCAGCGCTCGCTGGTCTACCAGCGCGCCAAGGGGGACCCGGACAAACGCCCGTTCGGCACCCAGCTCGATGTCCACGCCGAAGGTTATGAGTGGATCAACCACTCGCTGGCACCTACCCAGCTTGCCACCCACGACTTTCGTATCACCATTGGCGCCGGCCGCGCCCAGCCCTATAGCTGCAGCGTGTTCAACATCTCGGCCATGAGTTTTGGCGCCCTGAGCGCCAACGCCATCCAGGCGCTGAACGCCGGCGCCAAACAGGGTGGATTCGCACACGACACCGGCGAGGGCTCCATCTCCGTCCACCACCGCAAGCATGGCGGCGACCTGATCTGGGAGGTGGCCTCAGGCTACTTTGGCTGCCGCAACGACGATGGCACGTTCAATGCTGACAAATTTGCCCTCAATGCCTGCGACCCGCAGGTGAAGATGGTCGAGATCAAACTCAGCCAGGGCGCCAAGCCCGGCCACGGCGGCATGTTGCCCGGTGCCAAGGTGACGCCCGAGATTGCCGAGGCCCGTGGCATACCCGTCGGTGTGGACTGCATCTCGCCCGCATCCCACAGCGCGTTTTCCACGCCGATCGAAATGATGGAATTTGTGGAGCGCCTGCGCCAGTTGTCGGGCGGCAAGCCCACCGGCCTCAAGCTGTGCATAGGCCACCCCTGGGAGTGGTTTGCGATGGTCAAGGCCATGCTGGTCACCGGCATCACGCCGGACTTCATCGTGGTGGACGGTGCCGAGGGCGGTACCGGCGCCGCGCCGGTGGAGTTCACCGACCACGTGGGCTCACCGTTGCAAGAGGGTTTGCTGCTGGTGCACAACACCTTGCGCGGCGTGGGCCTGCGCGACAAGGTCAAAATCGGCTGCGCCGGCAAGGTGGTCACTGCCTTTGACATCGCCCGCATGATGGCGCTGGGCGCCGACTGGTGCAACAGCGCCCGCGGCTTCATGTTTTCCCTGGGCTGCCTGCAGGCCCAGACCTGCCACACCGGCCACTGCCCCACCGGCGTGACCACACAGGACCCACTGCGCCAACAATCGCTGGTCGTGCCCGACAAGGCCACGCGTGTCTACAACTTCCACCAGCAGACGCTGCACGCGCTGCAGGAGCTGGTGCAGGCTGCCGGCGTGAACCACCCCGCCGAGATCACCGCCCACCACATCGTGCGCCGCTCGGGCGACCACAAGGTGCAGTCGCTGGCCCAGTTGATACTGACGCAGCTGCCCGACCGCGCGCTGCTGGAAAGTGATTTGCAGGCCCTGCCCATCATCTACCGCCAGACCTGGCCGCTGGCCGTGCCACAGAGCTTTTTGCTGCAGAGTGAACCACTGCAGGCGCTGCCGGCCTGAAGTCCTGGGACGCTGCGCCTACATCAGGGCAGGGCCTTTGGCTTTGTGTCGCCATCCGCAGGCACCGCATTTGCCTCGTCAGCATCGTAGACCAAGACCATCATGACCAGCACGGCATCGCCACCGCCGCGCTTGGGGGTCACGAAAAGATATGCGGGCTTGCCATTGATCTTGCCGGTATAGGCGGGCGCCACTTTATGCGCCGTGCGCACAAAATCCCTGGGCGTGGCCACGGAGCGCCATTGCTCCGGTTTGAAAATCTTCTGCAGATCAGCTGCGCTCACCTGTGATGTGACGAACAGGCGGGACAGCGCGCCCTCCGCCGTCGTCCACACACCCGTATCGTCCTTGCGCTCCAGGGATGCGGGTCGCTTGTGGGTGTAAAACGCGTCCATCGCGGCTTGCGTTTCTGCGGCCACCCGCTTTTCTTGCGCAGGTGTGAGGTTGTGGTTGGGCTCTGCGTCCCACGGGTACAGCGGGTACAGGCCGTTGCTGCGCACGTGTGCCAACACCGTCTGGTTATATACCTCGGCAAAATGCTGGAGCTTCTTCACACGCTCCAGCGCCTCGCTGCCCATTACGTCCTGGCAGGTCAGCGGCTCCAGACGATCACCGGCTTTCCACCAGGCAGAGGGCTCTGCAGGCATTCCCGGCACATCGTTGGCCGAACATCCGGGCACGCCCATGAAACGGATGTCACCTTTTTGCACATGTTCCTGCGCAAAGGCCGCGGGCGCGTTTGCCAACAATGCGGCAAGCCTCTCCGCTGCATTTGCCAGCACTGCTTGGGAAAGGCAGCACGCGGCCGCCAGCGTCATCAACCAGGGTTTCATCACCAGCCTGCTTTCTGAAGTGTTTTCGCTATCTATTCGATAGCTGCTTGTGCAAGCGCGCCGAGGGCTAGCAGCCTTTTTTTCATACAGAGCACGGCGTTATCCTTGCTTAGCACCAAGGCCTTGTGGGCCACCGCCAGGTCGATGAACTTCTGGTCATCCGGGTCTTTGCAGATGATGGGGGCCCTGGCCGCAATCTCTACCGTGTGAACCCTTGTGTCGAAATGCTGGAGCACATCGGCTGCCTGCAGTTGGTAAAAGGCCAGACGCTTGGCGATCTTGGGGTAGGCCAGCACGCGCTCCAGCTCGTCACGCATGGGCGCGGTGGCGATCCATTGCAGGGTGCCCGCTTCCAATGCACTGCGCAGCGGCTTGGCGGCGGGGTCGTTGAAGACGAAGGTATCCAGGACGATGTTGGTGTCCAGTATCACCAAGCGAGGGTCAGACCCCATCTTTTTTTCGGGCCGTGCCTTTGATCATGTCGAACTTGAACATGCGGCATTCAATCGGGCCATTCCACATCGGCACGCGGCGCGATTCCTTCAGGCGCATCTTGCTGGGCAGCTTGAGGTCGGGCGTCAGAATCCAGCCGGTCCAGCCGCTGAACTTTTTCTTCCAGTGCGTGGCGAGCTGGCTGAAGAATTCGCCGCCGTCTTCGGTCACGGCCTCCTCACGGGCGCCGCTCTGGGCTTCGTAATCGGGCAGTGGTGCATCGTTGCGGTCGCCACGGTTGGGCGCGCCAGAGCGCCGGGCCCCTGCACCGCTGACACCGGCCACTGCGATACGGTCGCCATACGGCGGGTTCAGCAACAGCACGCCCGGTATGTCGGTGGGCGGCATACGCTGCAGCGCATCACCACCGCGGAACTCTATGACATCGGCCACGCCCGCACGCTCGGCATTGCGCTGTGCAAAGTCCACCATGCGGTGGGCCACATCGCTGCCGTAGATCAGCGGTTTTTGGCCGGGCTCGGGTTTGACGACTGCGGCTGCGGCTTCCTGTTTGATGCCGTCCCAGACGTGTTGCTGAAACGGGATGTATTTCTCGAACGCAAAACGGCGCAGGCTGCCGGGCGCGATGTTGCAGGCGATCTGCGCGGCCTCGATGGCAATGGTGCCGCTGCCGCAGCAGGGGTCGTACAGCGGCAGCAAATCGTCGTCACCATCGGCCCAGCCGCTGGCGGCAATCATGGCCGCGGCGAGTGTCTCTTTCAGCGGCGCCTCGCCCTTGTCCTCGCGCCAGCCGCGCTTGAACAGGGGCTCGCCCGAGGTGTCGATGTACAGCGAGCAGGTGTCGGTGGTGAGGTGGGCATAAATGCGCACGTCAGGCCACTGGGTGTTGACATCCGGGCGTACGCCGTGGGCCTTGTCACGGAAGCGGTCACACACCGCGTCCTTGATCTTGAGCCCGGCAAAGTTCAGTGATGTGAGCGGGCTGTGCTGCGCCGTCACCTCGACCTTGATGGATTGCTTGGGCGTGAACCAGATCTCCCACGCCACATCACTTGCGGCACGGTACAGGTCCTGCTCGCTACGGTATTCGGTGTACGACAACTGCACCAGCACACGCTGCGCCAGGCGGCTGTGCAGATTGAGCCGCATCGCATCGCGCCACGAGGCCTTGGCCATGACACCGCCGCGGCGGGTCAGCAGGTCTTCACCCATCAGGCCGGTGAGGTCGTGCACCTCGTGGGCCAGCAGGTCTTCTACGCCGGCGGCGCAGGGGAGGAAAATTTGGAGTGCATTCATAAATACCGCCTAATCAGTTGGCGACAGAGCTCCGCTGCGCTTCGGTCTGTCCCGCAATTTCTCACAATGCCTTCCTCAACGACGCGGGGGCGATTTTGAGCCCCTCGCGGTATTTGGCCACGGTGCGGCGGGCACATTCGATGCCCTGCTCTTTCAGCATTTCGGAGATCTGGTTGTCGCTCAAAGGCTTCTTGTCACTCTCGGCGCTGATGAACTGTTTGATCAGCGCACGCACTGCGGTGCTGGACGCATTGCCGCCGGATTCGGTGCCCAGGCCGGAGCCAAAGAAATACTTCAGCTCAAACGTGCCAAACGGCGTGGCCATGTATTTGGCCGTGGTGACGCGGCTGATGGTGGACTCGTGCAGACCCAGCTCGTCGGCGATCTCGCGCAGCACCAGGGGCCGCATGGCCAGTTCGCCGTGGGTGAAGAAGCTCTTTTGCCGTTCAACGATGGCGGTGCTGACGCGCAGTATGGTGTCAAAGCGCTGCTGGATATTTTTGATAAACCAGCGTGCCTCCTGCAGGCGCTGCTGCAGGCCGGCATAACTGGCGCTGTCCTTGCCGCCACCGCGGTGGTTGCGCAGCACATTGGCATAGATGTCATGCACCCGCAGCTTGGGCATGACCTCGGGGTTCAGCATCACGCGGAACTGCGGGTTGATACCGGCGCGGACCTTGCCCACCGGCACCACCAGCACGTCGGGGACCACAATATTGCGCTCCACGTCGACAAAACGGCGGCCGGGTTTGGGCTCCAGCCGGGCGATCAGCGTGATGGCCTCGCGGGTGTGGGCGTCGGTGCCCCCGCAGCGCTGCACCAGGTTCTTGACATCGCGGCGGGCCAACAAGTCCATGGGCTGGCCGCAGATGCGCAGGGCCAGCGCCAACAGCGTGGCGTATTCCGCTGCAGGCGGGTCCAGTGCATCGTCCAGCTTCGCGCGCAATTGCAGGCGCAGGCATTCGCCCAGGTCGCGTGCGCCCACGCCCGCGGGCTCCAGGCTTTGCAGCAAACCCAGGGCCACCGTGAAGTGGTGGACCAGGTCTTCCACCTGCTCTTCGTCGTCCCCGGCCAGGCTGCGCGCGAGGTCGGGCAAGGGATCTTCCAGGTAACCATCGTCGTTCAGCGACTCGATCAGAAAACGCAGCGCGCTGGCATCCGTCTCGCTCAAGCGCAGGCTCAGGGCCTGGCGGTGCAAGAAGGATTGCAAAGACTCCTGCGTGCGGGCCAGTTCGGTGGCGTCGGTGTCTTCGCCGTCGCCCAGGTTGTTGGTTTTGGCTTTGGCATCGGTGCCCCACTCGCCGTCGTCGGGGACCATCTCGGTGGTGCCGTCGCCGTCCCAGTTGGGTTCTTCGTCGTTGCCACCCAGCGGCGTATTGTCTTCGTCTTTTGTAGCGCTAGCCCCCGTGGAATCTGCATAGTCTGCTATGGAAGCAGGAGCAACCTCGGCCTCTCGCTCGCCCGCGCTGACGGGTGTGTCGGCCTGGGCCAGGCCAAAGTCCTCGCGCACGGCCTCGTCCTGGGTCAGTTCCAGAAAGGGGTTTTCGTCCAGCATCTGCTCCACCTCCTGGCTGAGTTCCAGCGTGGAGA
>JAZKDY010000043.1:0-6979 GCA_040387325.1 Pseudomonadota bacterium
CGCCCACCGTCACGGTCGCCGTGACGGTGTTGGTGGTGGTGTCGATGACCGAGAGGGTGTTGCTGTCGTAGTTGGGCGCATACACCCGGGTACCGGCCGGGTTGACCGCAACGCCTCGGGGACGGGTACCCACCGGCACAGTTGCCGCAACCGTGTTGCTGGCGGTGTCGATCACCGAGACACTGTTGCCGCCCTGGATAGCCGCGTACACGCGGGTGCCGGCCGGGTTGACCGCCACGCCATGGGGGCCACCGCCCACCGTCACGGTCGCCGTGACGGTGTTGGTGGTGGTGTCGATCACCGAGACGGTGCCAACCAGGTGGGTCACGTACGCCCGGGTACCGGCTGGGTTGACTGCGACACCAACAAGGGGGTTACCAAGGGCCACAGTCGCTACAACCGTGTTGGTGGTGGTGTCGATCACCGAGACGCTGTTGCCGAACTGGTTAACCACGTAGACGCGGGTACCCGCCGGGTTGACCGAGACACCCCTGGGATTGACGCCCACCGCCACGGTGGCCGTAACCGTATTGCTGGCGGTGTCGATCACCGAGACATTGTCATCACTGAAGTTGGCAATATACGCAAACGGTGCAGCCCAGCTGATGGCGGGCAACAGTGCCAAACACAGGGTAGCCAACAGATGGCGCAGCGCTGGGCGTGGGCGCATGAAGTCAAAAGCCATGGAACGCATAAAAGAAATCTCCGTTTTAAAGCGCCGCATGGCGTGAACCCCCGTGAATGGGCGCCATGTTAGTGAAATGCAGGGGTTTTGTATGTCCCGCGAACGCGGTACCCCGTTGCTGCGGGTTCAATGGCAAGTCGGCCAGGGCATTGGCGTCAGCAACACGGTGCAGGACGTGGCTGACTTTTTAGTTTGCTATATTAGTTATAGCTATACATCTTTATTTTACGGGGGCTGTAGCCCTATTTTACTTCCTACATTAGCCTTGCGGCGTGCTGCCCAGTTCGTCCAGATCGCCCTTGCACCATTCGCGATCCGCCTCTGGTACCTGCTGCCATTGCGCCAGCGCGGCAGATTGGCTACGCAGATAGGCGTCGGTTTGCCCAGCGGCCCGTTGGGCGATGCCCAACACCGCGTAGCCAAAAAAAAGTTCAAAGGCCGGTGCGCCATTGCGCAGGCACACATCCACACAGCGCTGGGCGGGCTCAACTGCGGCATCGGCCTGCCCGGCTTGCAACAGGCTGCGCGCCAACCGGTACTCTGCGCGTTCTTCTTCCAGCCAGGTGCCGGCCAGTTTCCAGTACTTCAGCGCGGCGTGTGCGGCCAGCAGCATGGCCGTGGTCTCGCTGGGTTGGCGGTCGGTTTTTTCCTCCCACGTCGCAGCCAGGTTATTGGCGGTCACGGCCAGGTCACGCACGGTGGGGGAGCCTACGGGCAAGCCCGCTTCTGCAATCTGCAGGGCCTCGGTAAACGCAGCAATGGCACGTGCCATCTCACTGCGACCCGCAAAGGTCGATGCCGCGGTGGCCAGTGCCGAAGCCCGCAGTGGCCTTTCAAGACCCTCCAGGGCGGTGGCGTCACCACTGGCATACCGCAGGGTTGCCACGGCTTTTTGCAGCGCCTCAGTGGCGGCAGCATCAGGCACAAACGCCAGTTGCTGGCGCAACGATGCGAGCAAACCCACACCCTGTTGCCACTGGCCCAGGTGTTCACCATAGACATGGACCAGGAGGCGCACAAAAGGCGCGACCTGCCCGGACGTTTCAACCCGGTTGAAGTTGGCGACCAGGCGATCCGCCACCGCTTGCGGGGCATCTCCATGGTCGTTCCAGGCGGTCTTCAGCCATGCGTCAAAGTCCGTCAAGAGATTACTCCTGGTAGTTCTCGGGGTAGAAGTGCCGCTCGATGAGTTCGATCAAAATGTGCAAGACCTTGATGTGCAGCTCCTGCACCCGGTCGGCAAATGTCCCGCCGGGCGTGCACACATAAACCGTGCTCAGGGCTTCCAGCGCGGGGCTGGGGCGGCCGCTGAGCACAATCACCTGCATGCCCAGCTCTTTTGCAGCTTGCGCGGCACGCACGATGTTTTTGCTGGTGCCGCTGGTACTCAGGGCCACCAGGCAATCGCCGGGGCGGCCATGTGCTTCGATGTAGCGCGAGAACACCTGGTCGTAACCCAGGTCGTTGCCCACACAGGTCAGGTGGCCGGCGTCGCTGATCGCGGTGGCGGGCAGGGCGGCGCGGTCCTTGCGGTAGCGGCCGGTCAGCTCTTCGGCAAAATGCATGGCATCACACATGGAGCCGCCGTTGCCACAGGCATAGACGCGCCCCTTGGCGGTAAAAACCGAGATCAGTGTGGCAGCGGCCTGTTCAATGGCGGCCAGCGCAACGGGGTTGCCAAGGAGCGCGTCCAGGGATGTCTGGGCTTCGCGCAGGCTGGTTTCGATGTGGTGCTTCAAAGGGTGGTCCAGTCGGTAGTGATTGGCGTATTTTCAACCATTCCGGTCCACAGGCCGGAAGCGGCCGTGCCTTACCATTGGGGCATGAAAACAAGCTACATATTTGGCGCCATCCTCGCCAGCAACGTGATCGGGATTCTGGTTGGTGGCCGTTCGGCAAAGACCGGGCTTTTGGTTGTTTCGGCGGTGTTCGCCGCTTACGGTCTGTTCCGTCTGTTGGGTTGAGTGTTGGTGCGGCCTGCCTTTACCATTGCGCCATGCAGACCCTTGAACCAGTCACGCCCGATGCATTGATGGACCAGCTCTCGATTGCCCGTCAACCCATAGTCGACGCCCAGCGCACCGTGGTGGCGTACGAGTTGTTCAACCGCTCACAGTCGGCTACCTCGCATTCCGTATCCAGCGACGTCTCCTTTGCGTTGCATGCAATGGCGCAAAGCGGTGCACCGTTTGCTATTTCCAACTGTGATCTGTTCATCAACACGGTGCACCAGGCGCTGGGTGGTGCCCACTGGGACTTTATGGATCCTGCCAAGACAGTGATCGAGGTCCCGCTGATCCCTGGTCATGTGCCCGAGCAGATTGCCGAGTCTGCAATTTTGCTGGACGGGCTGCGTACGCGCGGGTTCAGGCTGTCGTTTCGCCACAGCGTGGTCGCGCCGGTGTACAAGCCTTGGCATGACCTGGCCGATTTTGTGAAGGTGGAGTTGTCGCCAGCGACCGAGCCTAACCTACCGGCCCTGATTGCTGCAATCCAGGCACGCACCGGTGCGGTGGTGGTGGCTGAGAAGATTGAACGCGCCGACCAGTTCGAGGCCTTCAAGGCTTTGGGGGTGCAACGTTTCCAGGGTTTCTGGTTTTCAGTTCCCGAACTCGTGCAACCCCGGGTGTTGACACCCGGTGAGACCACGGCGTTGGAGCTTTTCAACCTGGTGCGCAAGGAGGCGCCGCTGGATGCCGTGGAGCTGGTGTTGAAGAAAGACGCTGCGTTGGGTCTGAGCCTGTTGCGCATCATCAATTCGGCAGCCATGGGCTTGAAACAGCCCGTGACATCGCTGCGCCAGGTCGTGCAGTTGATGGGCTACCAGAAGCTGGCGCGATGGGCGGCAATGCTGATGACTTCCGCCAGCCAAAGCAGCACCAGCCTGCTGGGCGCATCTGCCGTGGTGCGCGGGCGCATGATGGAGTTGCTGGCGTTGAACAATATGTCGGGCGACGAGGCCGGTTCCGCATTTCTGGTGGGCCTGCTGTCGCAGCTGGACCGCATGCTGGGTACCCCCATGGCGACTTTGCTGGAGCGTCTGGCGCTGGACCCGGAAGTCAGCGCCGCGCTCTTGCAACGCAGTGGCAAGTTTGGCGACATGTTGAGTCTGGTGGTGGCCTGCGAGTCGGATGACGAACAGGCTTTTGCCGCCGCCTTTGCACGCCTGGGCTACTCCAACCGCCAGATCAACATGGCGCACCTGGAAGCCCTGGCCTGGGGCGACAACATCGGCTGAAGGCCCGTCTTCCTGGTCGTCAGGCCTTGGCCAGATCCGCTTTCGATGCCCCGGTCACACCGCGCGTCTGGCCCCGTTCCAGGCCACTCACAATGGCTTTCAGCGATGCGGACACGATGTTGGCGTCCATGCCCACACCAAACACGGTGTGTTGCTCATTGATGCGCAGTTCCAGATAGGCCACTGCCTGCGCGTTGGCACCGCCTCCCAGGGCGTGTTCGTGGTAATCCAGCACGCGGACCTTGGTGCCTGAGACGGCATTCACGGCGTTGACAAAAGCCTCTATGGGGCCTGCACCCTTTCCTTGCATGTGCTGACCATTCCACTGCGCCGTCAGGGCCACACCCTCGGCGGAAGCAGTTTGTTCGACGACCGGGTTGGTAATGGTTGCCGTGCCATATTCGCGCTGGAACAAATTCCACAGATCCTGCGCGCTGAGCTCCTTGCCCTCGGTGTCCATGACGCCTTGCACCACCTGGCTGAATTCAATCTGCAGACGCCGTGGCAGCTCCAGGCCGTATTCGGTTTCCAGCAAATAGGAGATACCTCCCTTGCCAGACTGGCTGTTTACCCGGATCACCGCCTCGTAGCTGCGTCCCAAATCCATGGGGTCCACTGGCAGGTACGGTATGGCCCAGGCATCGTCGGTTGCCGCGTCCGCACGCAGGGCAAAAGCTTTCTTGATGGCGTCCTGGTGTGTGCCGGAGAAGGATGTGTAGACCAGCTCACCCACGTAAGGGTGGCGCGGATGCACCGGCAACTGGTTGCAGTGCTCCACCATGCGGCGCACCTCGTCGATCTGCGAGAAGTCCAGTTGCGGCGGCACACCCTGCGTGTAGAGGTTGAGTGCGATGGTGACAATGTCCACATTGCCGGTGCGCTCACCGTTTCCAAACAGACAACCTTCGACACGTTGTGCGCCCGCCATCATGGCCAACTCTGCTGCTGCCACGCCGGTGCCGCGGTCGTTGTGCGGATGCACCGACAGCACGACGCTGTCGCGCCGCGCGAGGTTTCGGTGCATCCAT
Organism: Pseudomonadota bacterium; assembly: GCA_040387325.1. Lineage (GTDB taxonomy): Bacteria > Pseudomonadota > Gammaproteobacteria > Burkholderiales > Burkholderiaceae_C > Allorhodoferax. The sequence continues at coordinate 4,952 of JAZKDY010000043.1, forward strand.
TCGATCATGTCGGCAAACACATTGGGCGACGAGTGTTCAACGGTGGTTGGCAGGTTGATGATGCAGGGGTGGCCGGGCGTGGGTTGCCAGATGGCGGTGACGGCGTCGATGACACGTTTGGAAAACGCCAACTCGGTGCCGGAGAAATGCTCGGGTGAATACTGGAAGGTCCAATGCGTGCCGGGCTGCTGGCGTGCCAGATCCTGGATCAGTTTGGCGTGGCTGGTGGCCAGTTCAACAATCTGGTCCTCATCCATACCCAGCACGACGCGGCGCATGACCGGTGATGTGGCGTTGTACACGTGAACAATGGCGCGTTTGGCACCGACCAGGGCTTCCATGGTGCGGCGGATCAGGCCGTCTTTCGCAGGCGTCATTACCTGGATGGTTACATCGTCGGGCACCAGGTTTTGCGTGATCAGGTGGCGCACAAAGTCGAACTCGATTTGTGATGCGGCGGGGAATCCGACCTCGATTTCCTTGAAACCTATCTCCAGCAGGTGCGCAAACATGCGCAGCTTGCGCGCCATGTCCATGGGCTCGATCAGCGCCTGGTTGCCGTCGCGCAGGTCGGTGCTGAGCCAGATTGGGGCTTGCGCCAGCACTGCGTTGGGCCAGGTGCGGTCGGTCAAGCCAATGGGCTGGAAGGCGGGGTACTTGCGGCTGGGATCTTGCAACATGCTGGGGTCTCCTGAGTAAAAACAAGAACCAGCAACCCAATGAAAAACGGCCCGTTGCTGGTAGCTACGGGCCGTGTGACTTGCGCTAACGCGTGCGCTACTGTCTCCGCCCGAAGGGGATTAGTAGTAGCACTAGTGCAAATGTGTTCATGGCCGAATAGTAACCGATTTAGTCGCCTGCACCATTGAAAAGCAATGGCGTCTGGCCTTCTGCCCAGGCCGGGACCTTGTCCATCACACACGCATAACGGTCCGACGCTTCAAACGCAGCCAGCCACTGGCGCAGCGCGGGCCAGGGCTGGCTGTCAAACCAGCGCATATCGGTGTGGGCAAACTGCCGTACAAAGGGCGCTACGGCAGCATCGGCCAGGCCGAAGTGCGGCCCATGCAGAAAGGCCTGTGCCGCCAACCGGGTGTCGAGTGACTGGAGGAACTGCGCGCCCAGCGCCTGGTGTGCAAGGCCATCTGGCAGGGCATACCGGTTGGGGTATTTGTAGCGGTCCAGCTGCTTTTTGAAATCGCCATCACATTGGCTTATCAATAGCTGTGCATCCGCCAGGTCCTGCCCCGTGGCGGGCAGCCACTGTTGCGGGTCGTTGTGGCGCAGCGCCCACAACATGATGTCCAGGCTTTGCTCCAGGACCGCGCCGTCCGCCAAAACCAAAACTGGTACCGTGCCTTTGGGTGAGGCCTGCAGCATGGCTTCCGGTTTGTGCGCCAACACCACTTCGCGCCATTCGCACACGGTGCGGCTGGCCGCCAGGGCAAGGCGCGCGCGCATGGCGTAAGGGCAGCGCCTGAACGAATACAGCACCGGGTAGGGCGCAGCGGCTGGCGCGTCCACGGCCGCTACTCCGCCGTATTGCGTTCAGTCGGCGCCTTGGGCGGCGGGGTGATTTCTCCAATATGGGACTTGCCGCGCGCCTTGGCCAGTTCCCATTGGCGCTGGCGTTCCCGCGCCCGGTTTTTTTGCACTTCACTGGTGCTGGCGTGGCAGCGGGGGCAACTCACACCCAGTTCAAACAGGGGCGACTCCAGCGCGCCGTCTTCCAGTGGCATGCGACAGCCGCGGCACAGTTTGTGGGTGCCTGGCGTCAGTCCGTGGTCTACCGATACCCGTTCGTCAAACACAAAACAGGTGCCTTGCCACAGGCTTTGCTCGGGCGGCACGGTCTCCAGGTATTTGAGGATGCCGCCTTCCAGGTGGTAGACCTCGTCATACCCTTTGGAGCGCAAAAAGGCGGTGGACTTTTCGCAGCGGATACCACCAGTACAAAACATGGCGACCTTGGGCTTTTTGCCGTTGGCCGAGGGGCGCAGTTGCTCGGCCTGTTCACTCCATGCCGGC
>JAZKDY010000043.1:6989-11062 GCA_040387325.1 Pseudomonadota bacterium
AAAAGGTGCGGATGTGCGGGTCAATTGCACCCTTGAAGGTGCCAATGGCCACCTCGTAGTCGTTGCGGGTGTCCACCACCACCACGTCGGGGTCGGCGATCAGCGCATTCCAGTCTTCGGGTTTCACATAGGTGCCGACGATGTGCCTGGGGTCGGTGCCGGGTACGCCCATCGTGACGATTTCCTGCTTCAACCGCACTTTCATCCGGTAGAACGGTGCGGTTTCGGCAAACGATTCCTTGTGCTGCAGATCGGCCAGCAGGGGGTCACTGCGCAAATACGCCAGCACCGCGTACACGTCATCCGGTGCACCTGCAATGGTGCTGTTGATGCCCTCACGGGCGAGCAGAATCGTGCCCTTGACGTTGTGTTGCTCGCAGAATGCCAGTAGCGGTTCTTTGCGCTGTTCAAAATCGGCCAGTTCAACGAACTTGTAGAAAGCGGCGGTCAGATAAGTGGGGTTCGGCATAGTCACATTTTCCCATGGGTCAACATACCTGGCAGCATAAGGCCCACTAATGCTCCCGCAGTGTTGCCATCACCAAGGTGAAACCCTCGCGGTTTTTGTAGCATAGCTGCCTACAGTGGCAGCACTTCACCCATACCAAGATCAACACACCATGCGAACACTCCACCCATCCCGCCGCAGCGCGATCCGCGCCATCGCGCTGGCCGTTGCAGGCTTCGGCCTTTTTCTGCAGGGCTGCGACAGCCCCCCGTCGACCATCAAAATCGGTGTTGCCCAGCCGCTGAGCGGCAATCTGGCAGCCTTGGGCCAGGATTTGCTCAATGGCGTGAATCTGGCGGTGGCGGAACTCAACAAGGAAGGTTTCCGGGTCAAAGGCAAACTGGTGACGCTGGAAGTGGTCGCCATGGACGACCGGGCCAACGCCGACACTGGCAAGGACGTGGCGCGCCAATTGGTCGACTCCGGGGTCGTGGCGGTTATCGGGCACCTTAATTCTGGCGTCAGCATTGCCGCCGCTCCGATCTACGCCGAAAAGAACATTCCACAACTCGCGATTTCGACCAACCCCAAATTCACCCAGCTCGGGTTCCCAACGACGTTCAGGCTGGTGGCCAACGATACCCTGCAGGCCAAGGCCATAGGCAGCTTCTCGGCATCCAAATTCCTGGCCACCAAATACGCAGTGCTGGACGACAGTACACCCTATGGCAAAGATCTGGCGGCCGGTGCCATCAAGGAGCTGGTGGCGGCCAAAAAAGACATTACGCTGAAGCAGTCGTTTGACGACAAGACACGGGAATTCGACGACCTGGCCGGAAAGATCAAGGAGGCCGGAGTCGAGGTCATCGTGACCACGCTGAGCGACTTCCAGAATCTGGCCTTGCTGGATTCGCTGAAAAAAATCAGCTACACCAAAGTGGTGCTGCTGGGCGGGGACACCATCAAGACCACGGACATGCTCAAGGGGGCAGGCATTGTCGCCGGGCTCTATGCGACGTCCCCAATTCTGGAAGCGCGGGAGTTTCCCACCGGCAAGGCATTTCTGGAGAAGTACCTGGCCGCCTACAAGGTAGCGCCAGCCTACGCAGGCCACTACACCTATGACGCCATGCACGTCCTGGCAGGGGCGATCCGCCGTACCGATTCTGCAAAACCCGCAGACATCGTGCAGGCCTTGCGCAAGATTGACGGTTATGCACCGGTGACCGGGTCCATGCGCTGGGATGAAGCCGGTGAACAGCGCTACGGCGTCATTGGTGTGTCTGCTGCCCGCGCGGCGCAGTGGGAAGCCCAGGTTCGTTCCGACAACTGGTGATGGCAGGGGCCTCCCAGCCCCAAGCACTTAAATGAAATTGGCCTATAGCCCCCGTCGGATATAGGCCTATCGCTATTATAAATATAGCAATTGTCGCTGCTGGTTTAGAAGTGTTAGCTGAAGAAACTCTTCAGCCGGTCGGTCCAGCTGTCGCCCGAGGGTGAATGTTTGTTGCCACCCTTCTTCAGTGATTCATCCAGCTCGCGCAGCAAGCGGCGCTGGTGTTCGCTGAGCTTGACTGGTGTTTCGACCGCGATGTGGCAGTACAGATCACCGGGGTAACTTGCGCGCACACCCTTGATGCCCTTGCCGCGCAGGCGGAACTGCTTGCCAGTCTGGGTACCTTCGGGAATATCAATGGCGGCCTTGCCGGCCAGCGTCGGCACGTCAATCTCGCCACCCAGCGCGGCCGTGGCCATGCTGATGGGGACCGAGCAGTGCAGGTCGTCGCCGTCACGCTCGAAGATGTCGTGTTTCTTCAGGCGGATCTCGATATAGAGGTCACCGGGCGGCCCGCCATTGGTGCCGGGTTCGCCATTGCCGGTGCTGCGGATGCGCATGCCGCCGTCGATGCCTGCCGGGATTTTGACTTCCAGTGTTTTCTGCTTCTTGACCTTGCCTTGCCCCTGGCAGGACATGCAGGGCTCGGGAATCACCTTGCCCGTGCCGCGGCAGGTGGGGCAAGTTTGTTGTACGCTGAAGAAGCCCTGGCGCATCTGCACCGAACCGGTGCCGGTGCAGGTACCGCAGGTCTTGACCTGGGTGCCGGGCTTGGCGCCGCTGCCCTTGCAGACTTCACACGAATCCCAGCTGGGGATGCGGATCTGTGCGTCCTTGCCGCGAGCCGCTTCTTCCAGCGTGACTTCCATCGCGTAGCTCAAATCGCTGCCGCGGTAGACCTGGCGGCCACCCGCACCGGGACGGCCACCGCGCTGCTGGCCAAACATGTCGCCAAAAATATCACCAAAGGCTTCGGCAAAACCGCCATAACCCTCACCGCCGCCGGGGCCGCGCATATTGGGGTCCACCCCGGCGTGGCCATGCTGGTCGTAGGCCGCGCGTTTCTGCGGGTCCGACAGCATTTCGTAGGCTTCCTTGGCTTCCTTGAATTTCTCTTCCGCCACTTTGCCGGAGTCGCCCTGGTTGCGGTCCGGGTGGTGTTTCATCGCAAGCTTGCGATAAGACTTCTTGATGTCTTCTTCAGAGGCGTTTTTGGGAACACCCAGGATTTCGTAAAAGTCTCTTTTAGTAGCCATGGTTGCCAGACAGTGTTGTTGGTCTTTGAATCGTTGCGCAAACTTGATGCAAAACGCCGCGCCGATGATTCCTGAGGAATCTTTCGGGCGCGGCGCGCCAAATCAGCACGCTTTACGCGTGTGGTTTAGCCCTTTTTGACTTCCTTGACTTCGGCGTCCACCACGTTGTCATCGTGGGCATGTGCCGACGATGCACCGCCGCCACCGGACTGTTGTGATGGCTGTTCGCCGCCTTCTGGCTGTCCGCCTTCAGCACCCTGCTTGGCCTGCATGTCGGCGTACATCTTCTCGCCCAGCTTCTGGCTGGCAGCCATCAGCGCGGTATTTTTCTCGTCAATGGAGGCCTTGTCGTCGCCCTTGATGGCTTCTTCCAGGTCCTTGATGGCGGCCTCGATCTTTTCCTTCTCGGCAGCGTCCAGCTTGTCACCGTATTCGGTCAGGCTCTTCTTCACGCTGTGGATGCTGGAGTCGGCCTGGTTCTTGGTTTGCACCAGTTCAACCTTCTTCTTGTCGTCGGCTGCGTTCAGCTCGGCGTCCTTGACCATCTGCTGGATTTCGGATTCCGACAGGCCGGAGTTGGCCTTGATCGTGATCTTGCTTTCCTTGCCAGTGCCCTTGTCCTTGGCGCCCACATGCAAGATGCCGTTGGCGTCGATGTCAAATGACACTTCGATCTGCGGTGTACCGCGGGCTGCGGGTGGAATGCCTTCCAGGTTGAATTCACCCAGCATCTTGTTGCCGACGGCGATTTCACGCTCGCCCTGGAACACCTTGATGGTCACGGCGGGCTGGTTGTCTTCGGCCGTCGAGAAAGTCTGTGCAAACTTGGTCGGGATGGTCGTGTTCTTGGTGATCATCTTGGTCATCACACCGCCCATGGTCTCGATGCCCAGGGAGAGTGGTGTCACGTCCAGCAGCAACACGTCCTTGCGGTCACCGGCCAGCACCTGGCCCTGGATGGCAGCGCCCACAGCGACCGCTTCATCGGGGTTCACGTCCTTGCGGGGTTCCTTGCCGAACAGTTCCTTGACCT
>JAZKDY010000044.1:0-1182 GCA_040387325.1 Pseudomonadota bacterium
CTCCCCGCTAGGCAGGTAGCGGATTTCGGGGTCACGGCCCAGGTTGCCGACCAGAATGACTTTGTTAACGGATGCCATGGTGTTCCTAATGGTTTGAAGCCAGTTTATCGGGAGTTTATCCGGCCTTGGGCGGCACCCGGCCAAAGTCGCCAACAGTCACTATCATGGTGGGTTTCGCCAAAACGCCGTTTATCTTCTCTCTCTTCCGCGGGCCACGACCTTGAACTCTCCTTCCGAAGGCACCTACCTTGCCCGGGCATTGCAGCAGCAAACCATCAGCATCCGGGGTGCGCGCACCCACAACCTGAAAAACATCGACCTGGACATCCCCCGCAACCAACTGGTGGTGATCACGGGTTTGAGCGGCTCCGGCAAGTCCAGCCTTGCCTTTGACACGCTATACGCCGAGGGCCAGCGCCGTTACGTGGAAAGCCTCTCCACCTATGCCCGCCAGTTTCTGCAGCTGATGGACAAGCCCGATGTGGATGTCATTGAAGGCCTGTCGCCCGCCATCTCCATCGAGCAAAAGGCCACCAGCCACAACCCGCGCTCCACGGTGGGCACGGTGACCGAGATCCATGACTACCTGCGCCTGCTGTTCGCCCGCGCCGGCACGCCCTACTGCCCCGACCACGGCCTGGCACTGCAAAGCCAGACCGTGAGCCAGATGGTGGACGCCGTGCTGGCCCTGCCGGAAGACACCCGGCTGATGATCCTGGCGCCGGTGGCGCGTGAGAAAAAAGGCGAATTCCTGGACGTGTTTGCCGAGATGCAGGCCCAGGGCTATGTGCGCTTTCGCGTCAACGGCAAGATTTATGAATTTGACGACCTGCCCACGCTGAAGAAGACCGAGAAACATGATATCGACGTGGTGATTGACCGCATCAAGGTACGCCCTGAGCTGCAACAACGCCTGGCCGAGAGCTTCGAAGCCGCGCTGCGCCTGGCCAATGGCCGCGCCATTGCGCTGGAAATGGAAGACCCCGGCAGCACAGAAAACATCAAAAATGATAGTGATACCACTAGCATTGACGGGGGCTACAGCCCGAAAGAGCACTTGTTCAACGCCAAGTTTGCCTGCCCGGTGTGCAGCTACTCGATCAGTGAGCTGGAGCCGCGTCTGTTCTCGTTCAACTCGCCGGTGGGCGCCTGCCCCAGTTGTGACGGCCTGGGCCAGACCGA
>JAZKDY010000044.1:1192-6021 GCA_040387325.1 Pseudomonadota bacterium
CACTCAGTCTGGCCAGTGGCGCCATCAAGGGCTGGGACCGGCGCAACGGCTACTACTTCTCGATGCTGGAAAGCCTGGCCAAACATTACAAGTTTGACATCGACGCGGCGTTTGAATCCCTGCCCGAAGCGGTGCAGAAAGCCATCCTGCATGGCTCGGGCGAAGAAGAGATCAAGTTCAGTTATGTGATGGACTCCGGCGCCTCGCAGGGCAAGAAGCTGACCAAGAAACACCCCTTTGAAGGCATAGTGCCCAACATGGCGCGGCGCTACCGCGAGACCGATTCGGCGCTGGTGCGTGAGGATTTGTCGCGCTACCGCAGCACGCAGCATTGCCCGGTGTGCGAGGGTTCCCGCCTGCGCCGCGAGGCCCGCCACGTCAAGATTGGCGAGGGGGACCAGGCCCGCGCGATCTACGAGATCAGCCACGCCACACTGCGCGAGAGTTATGCCTACTTCCAGAAACTGACCATGCACGGCGCCAAGGGCGATATCGCGGCCAAGGTGGTGCGCGAGATTGGCCTGCGCCTGAAGTTCTTGAATGACGTGGGGCTTAATTATTTGAGCCTGGACCGCAGCGCCGAGACCCTGAGCGGTGGCGAATCACAACGCATCCGCCTGGCCAGCCAGATTGGCTCGGGCCTGACCGGTGTGATGTATGTGCTGGACGAGCCCAGCATTGGCCTGCACCAGCGCGACAACGACCGCCTGATCGAGACACTGAAACACCTACGCGACATTGGTAACAGCGTGCTGGTGGTCGAACACGACGAAGACATGATGCGCGCGGCCGACCACATCATCGACATGGGTCTGGGTGCCGGTATACACGGCGGGCGTGTCATCGCCCAGGGCGACTTCGATGCCATCCAGTCCAACACCGAGTCACTGACCGGCCAGTACCTGGCGCAGACTTTGAAGATTGCCGTGCCCAAGCGCCGCACACCGTGGCTGCCCACGGTGGCGCCCAAACCCGGTGACGAGGACAAATTCAAAAGCCGCTTTGCACCCAGCCCTGCTGCCGTGCGCCGCGCCGAGCGTGAGGCACACCACCGCGCCACCCAGGGCGACCTGCAGGCGCTGCGCGTGGTGGGTGCCAAGGGCCACAACCTGAAAGACGTGACGGTGGATTTCCCCGTCGGGCTGCTCACTTGCGTGACCGGTGTGTCCGGCTCCGGCAAGTCCACCCTGGTCAACGACACCTTGTACGCCGCCGTGGCCCGCACCATCTACCGCGCCCACGACGAGCCGGCGGCCCACACCGCCATCGAAGGCATCGAGCATTTCGACAAGGTCATCAATGTGGACCAGTCACCCATTGGCCGCACGCCGCGCTCCAATCCCGCCACCTACACCGGCCTGTTCACGCCGATTCGCGAGCTGATGGCGGAGGTACCGACGGCGCGTGAACGCGGCTACGGCCCCGGGCGCTTTTCCTTCAACGTGGCCGGTGGCCGCTGCGAGGCCTGCCAGGGCGACGGCATGGTCAAGGTGGAGATGCACTTCTTGCCCGATGTGTATGTGCCTTGTGATGTGTGCGCCGGCATGCGCTACAACCGCGAGACGCTGGAGGTGTTGTACAAGGGCAAGAACATTGCGCAGATCCTGGACCTGACGGTGGAAGCTGCGTATGAGTTTCTGCAGGCCGTGCCGACCATTTCGCGCAAGCTGCAAACCCTGCTGGATGTGGGCCTCTCCTACATCAAGCTGGGCCAGGCTGCGACCACGCTGTCGGGCGGCGAGGCGCAACGGGTCAAGCTGGCACTGGAACTGTCCAAACGCGACACCGGCCGCACGCTGTACATCCTGGACGAGCCCACGACCGGCCTGCACTTTGCCGACATCGACCTGCTGCTCAAGGTGTTGCACCAGTTGCGCGATGCGGGCAACACCATCGTGGTCATCGAACACAACCTGGATGTCATCAAGACGGCCGACTGGCTGATCGACATGGGGCCAGAGGGTGGCTCCGGCGGCGGCACGGTGCTGGGTGTTGGCACGCCGGAAGACATTGCGGCCAACCCGGCCAGCCATACCGGGCGCTATTTGCAGCGGCTGCTGTAATCCAGGCTCGCACGGGGTGGCAATTTGCCGCTTCCGTGCTATGGTGTGGTCGCCGATAGCCGCATGACCGTGCGGCCATTCCCAGGAATCCATCCGCCATCCCTTCCATGCTTTTGTTTGAGCGCAATGTCGAAGTCGACCGCCTGGCAAGGGAACTGGCCAGTACGCGCGCGCCGGCTGACGAACTGCATGACCTGGTCACGCTGGCCTGGTACCTGCGCCAGCAGGACAATGCACGGGCCTGCACACTGGCCTCGCAGGCCAGATCCCAACTGTCATCCCACACCAACAACCCGCCCAGCCAGACCACACAGCTGCTCCAGGCCCGACTGGACCTGCTGGATGCCGAAACCCATTGGCTGCGCTCCGGGTTCGCCCAGGCCACAGCCGTCGCCCAAGCCGCACTGGTCGTCTTCACGGCCTGCGATGATGCCGAAGGGTGTGCCGACGCGTATGGCATCCTGGCGTCGGTGCACTCCGGCACAGGCGACCTTCCGCAGCGCGACAAGTGCCTGGTAGCTGCGGTAGATCACGCCGCGCGGGTGGGTGACACACAGCGCGTCGATTACTTCGAGGCCAACCGGGCACGGTATGCCGTGCTGCGCGATGTGCGCCAAAGCAGCCTGGTGTGGGGCCAGCGTTTTGCGGACGATCTGTCCGGCATACATCCGGGGGTTGCGGCCAGCATCCATTCCTACTTTGCAACACGCGATTACAGCTCGGGCAACTTCGCCCGCGCCGTGGTGCAGTTTGACAAGGCTTTTGAAGCCGCCAGCCAGTCGGGCCAGTTGCTGGTGGCCGTGGTGGCCACGGTCAACGCGGGCAATACCTACGAGGCGCTGAACGACCATGACGCGGCACTGGAATGCCTGCAGCGCGGGCTGGACCTGGCCCGCACCACGGACTGGGCTGTCGCGCTGGGACCCTGCCTGCACCAGATGGCCGAGATCATGGGTGCCATGGGGCGGCTGGACGCAGCGCAGTCCATGCTGGACGAGGCCATGCAGATCTATGTGCCGCTGCGCAATTCGCGCAATTACGGTTCGGTGCTGACATCCCTCGGACAGCTGGCGCAAAAGCGCGGCGACTACCCCCGTGCACTGGAATTGTTTCTTCAGCAGGTGACACGTGCGCAGCATCTGCGCCAGACCGACCAGGTGATTGAAGCGCAGACAGGGGTTGCCAACGCTTTGTTGCAATTGGGCGATGACCGGCAGGCCGAAGAAACCGTGGTGGCCGCACTGGGCACGGCACAACACCAGGGGGCCGCCATTCTGGAGGTCAGCGCGCAGCGGCTGCTGGCCCGCATCCACGCGTCACGCGGCAACCGCGCGGCGGCCATGGCGTGCCTGGAACAGGCGCTGGCTACGGCGCGCAAGGTGGATGGATATCTGATACCCAGCGAGTTGCTGCTGGCAGTGGCCGAAGAGTATGCGCAGGCCGGCCGTTTTGCCGAGGCCTACCGGCACGCAGTACTGGCGGGCGAGGCCAGAGAACGCGTGCTCAACCAGGAAGCGTCAAACCGGGCCACGGCGATGCAGGTGCGCATGGACACCGAACGCGCCCGTGCAGAAAGCGAGTTCCACCGCCGCCAGGCGGAAGCCGAGACCCGCCGCGCCGCCCTGCTGCAACAAAGCAGCGATACGCTGGAGCTGCTGGGCACCATAGGCCAGGAGATCACCTCGCAGCTCGACAAGGAGCATGTGTTTGGCGCCATAGAACGCCACATGCACGGGCTGCTGGACGCATCCAGTTTCTCCATCTACCTGATGGACCCCGACGGCCACGGACTGACCTCGGTCTATGACGTGGAGGAAGGCCAGCGTCTGCCCGCCGACCACCTGCGTCTGGACGATGCCCATTCGTTTTGCGCACAGTGTGTGCGCGAACGCAGGGAGCTGTTGATCGACTTCACCAACCCCGAGCAATTACCCAACTATGTGCCGGGCACACTGGTCACGCTGAGCGCGCTGTTCGCGCCGCTGACGATTGCGGATCGTGTCATGGGGGTCATGACCATACAGTCCACCCGCGCCAACGCCTACGCCGAGAACGAACGCCTGGTGTTCCGCACGTTATGCGCTTACACCGCAATCGGCCTGGACAATGCCATGGCCTACACCCATCTGCGCGACGCCAAGGACCAGCTGGTGGTGCATGAAAAACTGGCGGCACTGGGATCACTCGTGGCCGGCGTGGCCCATGAACTGAATACTCCCATTGGCAACAGCCTGCTGACCGCCAGCACCTTGCAAGAGAACACCGCGGCGCTGGAAGCTGCCGCAGCCAGCGGCAGCATGCGCCGCAGCACACTCACGGACTACATTGCATCGTGCCGCGAAGGGCTGGAGCTGGTCACGCGCGGCTTGCGTTCCGCCGGCGAACTGGTGCAAAGTTTCAAACAGGTGGCGGTAGACCGTGCCACCGAGCAGCGACGCACCTTCGATCTGTTGCGTACCAGCCAGGAGGTGGTGGCCACCCTGCAACGCAGCATCCAGGTCGCGGGCCACCGGCTGGAAATGGACATCCCCACTGGCATCGTGCTGGACGGCTACCCCGGCCCCTATGGGCAGGTGCTAACCAACCTGATCAACAACGCCGCTCTCCACGCCTTCGGGGCACGCCGCGGCGGTGTCATGCAGTTGCGGGCGCAGCTGGTGCGCAACTCCCTGGTGGAAATTCGTTTCAGCGACGATGGGGTGGGCATAGCGACCGACAATTTGAAGCGGATTTTTGACCCGTTTTTCACGACCAAACTGGGTCAGG
>JAZKDY010000045.1:0-8255 GCA_040387325.1 Pseudomonadota bacterium
GCGCCGGCAAGTTCCGCAACACCAAGCTGGCCAAGCAACAAGCCGCCAAGCTGGAGAACATGTTCACCGACGTCAATGCCGGCGAAGTCAAGATGGTTCCGATCATCGTCAAGGCCGATGTGCAGGGTTCACAGGAAGCGCTGGCGCAGTCCCTGCTCAAGCTGTCGACCGACGAAGTCAAGGTACAAATGGTCTACACGGCCGTGGGTGCGATCAGCGAGTCCGATGTCAATCTGGCCATCGCCGCAAAGGCCGTCATCATTGGTTTCAACACCCGTGCCGACGCCGGTGCCCGCAAGCTGGCCGAAAACAACGGCGTGGATATTCGTTACTACGACATCATTTACGACGCCGTGGACGATCTGAAGCTGGCCATGTCCGGCATGCTGACACCAGACAAGCGCGAAGAAATCCTGGGTACCGCCGAGATCCGTACCGTGTTCGTGGCATCCAAGATCGGCACTGTGGCCGGCTGTATGGTCACCTCGGGCCTGGTCAACCGCACCGCACGTTTCCGCCTGCTGCGCGATAACGTGGTGGTGTACACCGGCGAACTGGACTCGCTCAAGCGTGTCAAGGACGATGTGCGCGAAGTCAAGGAAGGCTTCGAGTGCGGTATCAAGCTCAAGAACTACAACGACATCTCCGTGGGCGACCAGCTGGAGTTCTTTGAAATCCGCGAAATTGCACGTACGCTGTAATCGGTAGCAATACGAATGGCGCGCAAGAAGTCTTCTACACCCCACCGCGGTTTCCGCGTGGCCGATCAGATCCAGCGGGATCTGACCGAGCTGATCGCGCGCGAGTTGAAAGACCCGCGTGTTGGCATGGTGACCATTCAGGCCGTCGAGGTGACGCCGGATTACGCGCACGCCAAGGTGTTTTTCAGCATGTTGACGGGCGATCCAGTGGCCTGTGCAGAAGGTTTGAACCAGGCGGCAGGTTTTCTGCGCGCCGGCCTGTTCAAGCGCCTGCACATCCACACCGTGCCCACGCTGCACTTCCACTTTGACCGCACCACGGAGCGTGCGGCAGATATGAATGCGCTGATTGCGCAGGCTGTAGCCTCTCGCTCGAAGAACGAGGAATAGAGCATGGTTCAAGCGCCACGTGCACGGGTCACTAGGCGCCCCGTGCATGGGGTGCTGTTGCTGGACAAGCCATTGGGCTGGTCGAGCAACGACGCGCTGCAAAAAGTGAAATGGCTGTTGCGGGCCGAGAAGGCGGGCCACACCGGCACGCTGGACCCACTGGCGACCGGCGTGCTGCCGCTGTGTTTTGGTGCTGCCACCAAGTTCAGCCAGATGCACCTGGATGCAGACAAGGAATACGAAGCATCGGCGCTGCTGGGCATCAAAACCAGTACCGGCGATGCAGAAGGCGCTGTGATTGCAGAGCGGCCGGTCCATGTGGACGCCGCCGATGTCGCGCGGGTTGTGCCCCTGTTCACAGGGCCTATCCGCCAGACGCCGCCCATGCACAGTGCCTTGAAGAAAGATGGCAAGGCCTTGTATGAATATGCACGGGCCGGAATAGAAGTAGAGCGGGAGGCCCGTGCAGTCACTATCCATATGCTAAATGTGGCTCTAGCCCCCGTGGATGCTGACAAACTTGCTATCAATATGGTAGTAAAATGCAGCAAGGGCACGTATATCCGGACCCTGGGGGAAGACATTGGCGAGGCCTTGGGCTGTGGTGCCCACCTGACCCGCCTGCGCAGAACCGGCACCGGTGGCTTCACCGCCGCACAGTGCGTGACGCTGGCGGCTCTGGAGGCGATGACAGAAGAAGAACGGCTGGCCTGTCTGTTGCCGGTGGATGCGCTATTGGAGCGCCACACGCCGGTCACGCTGGACAGCGAAAATACGGTACGGTTTTTGAGTGGCGTGCGCCGCCGCGGAAACTGGCCCGACGAGAAACAGGTTGCGGTGTACAGCACTGAACCACACGCTTTGCTGGGCACAGCCCACACCGAGGCGGGGGAATTGATACCGGGGCGCTTGCTGAGCCCGCTTGAGATTGAACAGTCTCAAACCCAGCAAGCAGACAGCATCAAGGAAGCTGCCTGAGCGCCCCGCGGCGTCTGGCACAACAACAGATTCAAACGAGAAAGTGAACCATGAGCTCTAGCAAACAAATCCGCAATATTGCGATCATCGCCCACGTTGACCACGGCAAGACCACCATGGTCGACCAGTTGTTGCGCCAGTCCGGCACCTTCGCCCAGCACGAAAAAGTCGTCGACACGGTGATGGACAACAACGCGATTGAAAAAGAGCGTGGCATCACAATCCTGGCCAAGAACTGCGCAGTGAGCTGGGAAGGCACCCACATCAACATCGTCGACACCCCCGGACACGCGGACTTTGGCGGCGAGGTAGAACGCGCCCTGTCCATGGTCGACGGCGTGCTACTGCTGATCGACGCACAAGAGGGCCCCATGCCCCAGACCCGTTTCGTGACCAAGAAGGCGCTGGCCCTGGGCCTGAAGCCTATCGTTGTTGTGAACAAGGTGGACAAGCCCGGTGCCAACCCCGACAAGGTCGTCAACGCGGCGTTCGACCTGTTCGACAAGCTGGGCGCTACCGATGAACAGCTGGATTTCCCCGTGGTGTACGCATCCGGCATCAACGGCTGGTCGTCGCTGGAAGAAGGCGGCCAGGGCGAACAGTGGGGTCCCGATATGTCGGCCCTGTTCAACACCGTGCTGAAACACGTGCCAGCCAACTCGGGTGATCCCAAGGCTCCGCTGCAATTGCAAATTTCCGCGCTGGATTTCTCCTCGTTTGTCGGCCGCATCGGCGTGGGCCGTATCAGCCAGGGCACGATCAAGCCCGGCATGGACGTGCTGGTGATGGAAGGCCCTGAAGGCAAACAGGTCAAGGGCCGTATCAACCAGGTGTTGACTTTCCAGGGTCTGGACCGCGTGCAATCTTTGGAAGCCGGTCCCGGCGACATCGTGCTGATCAACGGTATCGAAGACATCGGTATCGGCGTTACGGTGACCGACCCTGCCAACCCCGCACCGCTGCCGATGCTGAAGGTGGACGAACCCACGCTGACCATGAACTTCTGCGTCAACACCAGCCCGCTGGCTGGCCGCGAAGGCAAATACGTGACCAGCCGCCAGATCTGGGACCGCCTGCAAAAGGAACTGCAACACAACGTGGCGCTGCGCGTCAGCGAAACGGACGAAGAAGGTATCTTCGAAGTCATGGGCCGTGGTGAGTTGCACCTGACCATCTTGCTGGAAAACATGCGCCGCGAAGGTTATGAAATGGCTGTGTCCAAGCCCCGCGTGATGTTCAAGGACATCAATGGCGAGAAGCACGAGCCTATCGAAATGGTGACCGCCGACATCGAAGAAACCCACCAGGGCGGCGTGATGCAGGCACTGGGCGAGCGCAAGGGCGAGCTGGTGAACATGGAACCGGACGGCCGTGGCCGTGTCCGCCTGGAATACCGCATCCCGGCCCGTGGCCTGATCGGTTTCACCAACGAGTTCCTGAATCTGACACGCGGCTCCGGCCTGATCTCCAATATTTTCGACTGCTACGAGCCACACAAGGGCGACATCGGCGGCCGCAAAAATGGTGTGCTGATCTCCATGGACGCTGGTGAAATCTTCACCTACGCCCTGGGCAAGCTGGACGACCGCGGCCGCATGTTCGTGCGCGCCAATGACCCCGTGTACGAAGGCATGATTGTGGGTATCCACAGCCGTGACAACGACCTGGTCGTCAACGCCACACGCACCAAGCAGCTGACCAACTTCCGCGTATCCGGCAAGGAAGATGCGATCAAGATCACGCCGCCTATCGAACTGACGCTGGAATATGGCGTGGAATTCATCGAGGACGACGAACTGGTCGAAATCACGCCCAAGTCGGTACGTCTGCGCAAGCGCCACCTGACCGAGAGCGAGCGCAAACGCGCCGGACGTTCTTAAGCTCCCCCCCGAAGCGGCCTTTGGCCGCCTCCCCCTCAAGGGGGCGTTACCAGCGGCCCGGCGAAGCCGGTTCCGCGGTAACCCTGATTGAAGGCACTCCCTCCGGCTACGTCTCGCAAGTTGAAGCATGAAACTTACCCACAACCGGGCAGTGGTGCTGATGGTCGCGGTGGCCTTTATGTGGTCCACCGCGGGCGTGGTCACGCGCCATCTGGATGGCGCCCGCAGCTTTGAAGTCACCTTCTGGCGGGCGTTGTTTACGGCTTGCTCCCTGCTGTTTATCCTGCCGGTGATGCGGGGTCGCAGCGTCTTCGCGAACATCCGCCACGCCGGACAATCGTTCTGGATCTCGGGCGTGTGCTGGAGCGTGATGTTCACCGCCTACATGGTGGCGCTCACGTTGACCAGCGTGGCCAATGTGTTGATCACCATGTCCCTGGGGCCGTTGATGACGGCTTTGATTGCCCGCATTTTCATCGGCCACCGCATTGCATTGCGCACCTGGATCGCCATTTTTGTGGCGGGCCTCGGCATTGCCTATATGTACGCTCCGCAAATCGCTGGCGGACAGATGCTCGGCACGCTGGTGGCCCTGTGTGTGCCCATTGCTGGCGCCACCAACTGGACCGTCACGCAAAACGCCCACGCCCAGGGACACGATGTGGATCTGGTGCCAGCGGTGTTTGTAGGCGCGGTGATCAGCACCCTGGTCACGCTGCCGCTGGCGTATCCGTTCCAGGCCACGCCACACGATCTGGGCCTGCTGGCCTATCTGGGTGTCTTCCAGCTGGCGATTCCCTGCGTGTTATCGGTACTGTGCGCCCGCGTGCTCAAAGCGCCAGAATTGTCCCTGCTGGCTTTGCTGGAAGTGCTGTTCGGCATTCTGCTGGTCTGGCTGGGGGCAGGGGAGGCGCCGGGTACGACCGTATTGGTCGGCGGTACATTGGTATTGGGCGCCCTGGTAGCTAACGAGCTGCTGGGCTGGAAACAAAGGAATCAAACACCATGAACGAAAACAACAACACCAACACGTCCACCATCGCCGAAGTCCACACCACTGTCGCCGGTGGCATGGGCCTTATCACCCTGAACCGCCCCAAGGCGCTCAACGCCCTGTCCTTGCCCATGGTGCAGGCCCTGCTGGCCACACTGCAGGCCTGGCGCGACGACCCGGCCGTTTTTGCAGTGGCCATCCGCGGCAGCAACAAGATTGGCCAACCCGGCAGCCCCGAAGCCCTGTTTGGCGGTTTCTGTGCCGGCGGCGACATCCGCTTCTTCCACCAGGCCGCATTGGCCGGTGATGCCGCGCTGGACACGTTTTTCACCGACGAGTACACACTCAACCACCTGATTCACAACTACCCCAAGCCTTACATCGCCTTCATGGACGGCATCGTGATGGGCGGCGGCATGGGGATCAGCCAGGGCGCCAGCCTGCGCATCGTCACCGAAACCACCAAGATGGCCATGCCCGAGACCGGCATCGGCCTGTTCCCCGATGTCGGTGGTGGCTACTTCCTGAGCCGTTGCCCCGGCCACGTGGGTGAATACCTGGCCTTGACCGGCGACACCATCAGTGGCGCCCAGGCCGTCGCCTGCGGCCTGGCTGACGTCTGCGTGCCGTCAGCCACCTTGCCGGACCTGTGGGCCGCCATGCAATCAAAGGGATCGTTGGACGCCTTACAGCAATGGATTGCTAGCAATGTGATAGCGGACCATTCAGAAACGGCGGGGGCTACAGCCGGTTTTGACATCAGTGATTATTCTGCATTCGGTCTGGGCAGTGTTACCGCCATCGTGGCTGCCCTGGAAGCGTCAGGCACCAAACCCGCACGCGCCATGGCCGCAACCCTGCGCCACCGCAGCCCATTGATGCTGCACGTGGTGCTGGAGCAGATCCGCCGCGCCCGCGGCATGAACCTGGCTGACGACCTGCGCATGGAGCGTGACCTGGTGCAGCACTGCTTCTATACGGCCCATCTGGACCGATCCGGCGTGAGCAGTGAGACGGTGGAAGGCATTCGCGCCCTGGCCATTGACAAGGACCACAAGCCGGTTTGGAACCCCGCGCGCATAGCGGATGTGACGCCAGACATGGTGGCGCCGTTCTTCGTG
Organism: Pseudomonadota bacterium; assembly: GCA_040387325.1. Classification (GTDB taxonomy): domain Bacteria; phylum Pseudomonadota; class Gammaproteobacteria; order Burkholderiales; family Burkholderiaceae_C; genus Allorhodoferax. The sequence continues at coordinate 6,065 of JAZKDY010000045.1, forward strand.
AGCCCCTGGCCGTCGGGAACCCACCCGCTCAAAGACTTGGCCTAGGAAGCGACCGGTAAGAGGCTGGGCGCCAGAGCGTTTTGCGCAGGTTAAGGAGGAGCCCGCACAGCGGGCGGGGGACACGGAGCAAAACGCTCTGGCGCCCAGCCTCGCTCTCAGCGCGCCTTGCTCTTCATGGCCCGCTCAACTTCCCGCTTGCCCTCACGGTCCTTGATGGTGTCGCGCTTGTCGTGCTCGGCCTTGCCCTTGGCCAGCGCGATCTCGCATTTGACCTTGCCGTCTTTCCAGTGCAGGTTGATAGGCACCAGCGTGTAGCCCTTTTGCTCCACCTTGCCGATCAGCCTCAGGATCTGCTCCTTGTGCATCAGCAGCTTCTTGGTGCGCACCTTGTCCGGGCTCACGTGGCTGGACGCGGTATGCAACGGATTGATCTGCAGGCCGATGATGAACAACTCGCCGCCGCGTATCACCACATAACCATCGGTCAGCTGCACCTTGCCTTCGCGCAGGGACTTGACCTCCCAGCCTTCCAGCACCAGACCGGCCTCAAAGCGCTCTTCGAAGAAGTAGTTGAACGCAGCTTTTTTGTTATCGGCAATGCGGGTGTTGACTGCGGGTTTTTTGGCCATGGAGCGTATATAGGGGTGACAGACGGAAATGAAAGGCATGCTTGAGGGCTTGTCTACAATCCCGCGCAGACCTCTATTCTATGAAAACCGTTAACAAGTCCGTTTTGATCTGGTACAGCCCGCGTGAGATGTTTGACCTGGTGACCGATGTGAAGCGGTATTCCGAATTTTTGCCCTGGTGTGACGGCGCTCGTATTGTGGAAGAACACGGCAACGGCATGACCGCCGAACTGGCTATTTCCTTTGGCGGTGTACGCCAGACCTTTACCACCCGCAATGTGCACACCACCGACAACCAGGTCAATATGGAGTTGCTGGATGGCCCGTTTTCACATCTGGACGGGCAGTGGAACTTCATCACCTTGGGTGATGGCTCACAGCGCGCCTGCAAGGTCGAACTGGCCGTCAACTACCGGCTGAACAGTTCCACGCTGGGCAAACTGGCTGCACCAGCCATCGACAAGATCGCCACCGACCTGGTGGGCGCTTTTGTCAAACGCGCGGAGCAGGTGTATGGGGACTGAGGTGTGGATCGCCGTCACAGTCGTCTACTCATCGCAAGCGCGGGCGGTGGAAGAAAAGACACTGACCCTGGAGGGGGGCAGTACGGTCGAACAGGCCTTGGCTGCCAGCGGGTTTGTGCTGCCAACCCCAGCACAAGACGTGCCACTGGGGGGGCAGGGCGTTTGGGGCAAGAAGGTGGGCTTGACCCACGTGCTGCGCGACCAGGACCGGCTGGAGATTTACCGCCCTCTCACCGTAGATCCCAAAGTGGCGCGCAGGGAACGGTTTGCTGGCCAAGGTGCCAAAAAGGCGGCGGGCCTGTTTGCCAAGCGCCGCTCCGGCGCCAAAGCCGGGTATTGAACCAGCTTACTTGCAGTCCCTGTCGATAACGGCCTGAACCCGTTTCAACTCTGCGGCGCGGGCTGCTTCGTCCATAAACTCCTTCTCGCCCGCTGCATTGACACGGCCGAGTCTGACGCCGGACTCCAAGGATGTTTTATTCTGCTTGGCGCGGGCACAGTTCTCGACCTGGGCCTTGGCGATGCGCTCTTCGTCGGCCTTGAGCTTGGCCGCATCGGCCTCCTTGGCCAATTTCTTCTTGGCTTCGAGTTCCTTGTCCTGGCCACCAGCAGGCTTGGCAGCGGATGCAGGCAAAGCCGTAACCGCAGGCACAGCTGCAGATGCGCTGCCCTCGGTCGCTGTGGCCGCATCGGCAACTGGCGCAATGGGCAGTTTGACGTTACCCGGCCGTTTGAGAATGTTCTTTTCCTGTATGTCGGCGGGTGGGGCACGGTCGCTGAAAACCTTGCGCCCATCTTTGTCCAGCCACTGCCACTGGGCCGATGCCGCAAAACTCAAGCCAGTCAACGCTACAACCAGGAGTGTTTGAATCAGTTTCATGGCCGAAGTGTAGCGTCGCAGGCTGGACACGGCATCAAATTTGTAACGAACGGCGGCATTTTTAGAGCCCTGCGCGTGCCCCTGCTGCTGCCTGGGGCCGGCGCCACGGGTACAATTTCGACATTTGGAGCTTTGACATGCGCCTCCTCGGCAAAGCG
>JAZKDY010000046.1:0-3820 GCA_040387325.1 Pseudomonadota bacterium
CGTGGCCATCCAGCCAAAGGGTGCCAGGCTGAAGCCCACCAGGCCGTTGATGGCTATAAAGGCGACGTTATTGGTGAGGAAAAGCCCTTGGCACAGGGCCAGCAGCCAGAGGTTGCGATTCATGCGCCCAGTGTAAGTGGGCGCTGTTTACCGCTGTTACTTGCGCGGAGCTGCTTTTTTAGCCACGGCTTTCTTGGCTGCGGCGGGTGCCGCTGGAGCCTTCTTGGCCGGGGCTTTTTTGGCTACCGGTTTGGCGGCGGTTTTGGCGACTGCTGCCTTTTTGACGGGAGCCGCAGCAACTTTTTTGGCAGCCGTTTTAGCGGGCGCTTTGGTTGCTGATTTAGCGGGAGCCTTTGCAGGTGTTTTAGCCGCCGCAGCCTTCTCCGCCACAGGCTTGCTGGCCTTGGAGCCACCACTGTCCTTCCAGGTCAGCCGTGCCTTCTTGGCCAGCGTCACCACCTTGGCAATGGCCTCGTCCGAGAACACGCCATTCACGCCGGAAATGGCCGCCAGCTTCATGCCGTGCTTCAGGCCCAGCTTGTAGATTTCCTTGACCTTTTCCCACTCGGTGTCGCGGCCAACCGTGAACACTTCAAAGCGGCCTTCCAGCGCCAGCACAATGGTTTCGGCCAGGCAGGCGTAGACCACGTTCGGTGGCAGGCCAATGCTCTTCAAACCCTTGACCTTGGTGGGCAAATCAATTTCACCGGATTCGATAACCAGCACGTCGGGGCGCTTGGCCACATCGGATGCGGGCAAGTCCAGTGGACGTGCCACGTCGGTGATGACGCAGCCGGGCTTGACACGCATGATGTCCAAAATTTCTTTACCTGCGCCCGATGTGGACGTGACGATCATGTCCATGTCGGCCAGCAGGTCGTTGTAGTCAATCGTCGTGAAGACCTTGGCGTCCGGTGTTTCCTTCAGGATGGAGGCCTTCAATTCATCGAGCTTGCTCAGCGTGCGGCCGGCCAGGTAGACCTCGTCAAACGACATGGCCAACAGGCGTGCGCTAACCGAACCGATGGAGCCCGAAGCACCGATGACCATGGTCTTGGCCGCGACCTTCTTGTTGTGGGTGTTGACCTTCAGCAAACCCATGCGGCGCATGGCGTCGGCTGCGGCCCACAAGGCGCCCGATGCCGAGTAGCTGTTACCCGTGGTAATCGGCAGGCTGGAGCGGCGTGCCACGGTGACACCGGCGTCGCCCACCACCTTGGTGAAGGCACCCAGGCCCATGATCTGTGCACCCATCTTCTCGGCGATCTTGGAGGCTTGCAGCAGGCGGCGGTAGGTGAACTCGGGGCTGCGCGACAGCATTTCCTTGGGCGTACCGCCCACGCTGATCAGCCAGCCTTCGGCCTCTGCCCCACTGGGCGACACGATGTTGCTCATCTTGCAATACACCATGGGTGGCATGTGCGCGGCAAAGGTCTCGACCTTGTCCATCACAAACTTGGGCGTGGACTTTGGAATCGGGAACGCGTTGCGGATGTAGTTCTGGCTCAGCGGGTGGATCACAAACGCAAAGCGGCGGATGTTGCGGAACTTGCCGGTGGGGTGCAGCAGGCGCGGCTTGATGTCCAGCTCGTTCAGGATTTCGTCAAAGTCGTCGTCCGACACTTCTTCTTGGGGCTTCTCCAGCGTGGCCAGGATCATGGCCTCGATAGTGTTGATGCCCACCACTTCGGGGAACAGCTTGGGCGATACGTCGATCACCAGGTTGACCTTGCACTTGGTGAAGAAGGCCTGGCGCTCGTCGTCCACCGCCGAGGTGATGATGGTCTTGCCTTCCAGGTTGGTGGCATTGCTGACCGCCTTCAGCTCGGCAAAGGTGCCGACGATGACGTGGGACTTGGCCACCACATCGGCCACCATCTTGTTCTTGAAGCCGGACATGGCCGCTTCCAGCATCTGGCCAGACTTGCCCTGCAGCATGTATTTGCTGCCCTTGGCATACAGCTCCAATTGGTCCAGTGAGCCCAGCATGGTGGGTGCGCCGGTCTGGAACAGTGCATCGGCAAAGCTCAGGTTCTTGGTGTAGTCGGACATGGCAACCGCCATGTCGTAGTTGCGCATGCCCGAGAGGAACAGCACCAGGTTGTTGTTGAAGTAGTGGCCCAGCTCTTTCTGCACGTAACGCACGGCGCGCACCTGCAGCAGGCGGCGCAGTGTGGCGCCGGTGGTCACCGGCACGCGGGTCACGACGTTGAGCAGGCGTTGGGTTTCCTTGTTGATGACGGTGCGCAGACCCACCTGGTAATGGTCGGGGATCTCACCCAGGCCGATGGCATCGGCCGTGGCCTGCTGGCGGCGCATCAGCTCCCAGGCCTTGCCGGTGTCCTGGTCTGCGCCCATGCGGCGCACCGAGAAGGATTGGCCCAAAAACTGGGTCTTGAATTCGAAATCCTGTTTGGACGAACCCAGTGTCACTGTTACTACTTTTTTCATCAACCGCTCCTCTGTCGTTTTAACTAGACCGTCAACTTAGTGGCTCGTCGCCTTCTTACCCTTTTTCGCGGGCGCCGCGGCTGCAGCCTTGGGTGGCAGCGCCTTGCGGATCAGATCTTCACACACTTCCTGCGACATATAGCGTGGCACGGGATAACCCGTGTGGGCTTCCCAGCACGCGGCCTTGGCCAGCGCGGGGATGTCGGCTTCTTTCAAGGCGGCCAGGAAGGTGGGAATGCCCAGATCGCGGTTGAGCTGGTCCACCGCGTCCAGAAATTTTTGCGCCAGGGTTTCGTTGTCTTCATCCTCGGTTCCGATCTTTGCCGCGACTGCCAGTAGCGCCAGCCGGCCAACGATGGCAGGGTGCGAATACTTCAGCACCAGCGGCAGCATGATCGCATTAGCCAGGCCATGGGGCGTGTGGTACAGGCCGCCAAACTGGTGGGCGATGGCGTGTACATAGCCCACATTGGCGCGTGTGAACGCAAAGCCGGCATAGGTGGAGGCCAGCGACATCTTCTCGCGGGCTTCCAGGTTGGTGCCATTGGTGTACGCGGTGCGCAGGTTCTCGAAGATCAGGCCCACCGCAGACAGCGCCATGCCGTCCGAATACGGCGTGGTCCAGTTGCCAACAAAGGCCTCAATCGCATGCGTCAGCGCATCGATGCCGGTGGCGGCGGTGATGTGGGGTGGCAGGCCGGTCATCAACGAGGGGTCCAGCGCGGCCATCTTGGGCACCATACGCGGGTCGACGATGACGAGCTTCTTGTGGTTGACCGGGTCGGAGATCACGGCGGCCACGGTCACTTCGGAGCCGGTGCCGGCCGTGGTGGGCACGGCGTAGATCTTGACTGGGGCGCGCAGACCCTTGAGGTAACCCGCCAGCTGGTTCAGCGGCTTGGGGTTGGAGGCCGCCACGGCAATCGCCTTGGAGGCGTCCATGGACGAACCCCCGCCAAAGGCGACGATGGCGTCGCAGCCCTGGTCCTTGTAGAAGTCGATGCCTTTTTGCACCAGCGGAATAGGCGCGTCGGGTGTGATCTCGTCAAACACGACGAACTGTGCACCGCCCGCAGTCAGCGCATCGGTCAGGTTGTTCAACAAACCCAATTTGGAGATGATGCTGTCGGTGACGATGAGGATCTTGCGGTGCCCAAAACCGGCAATGGCCTGGCCCAAGCGGCCGCTGGAGCCGGGGCCCACCAGCAGGGTAGGTTGGGGGATGGGGATGAAGCGGGTCAGCAGACCTGCTCCCTTCATCAGGGCGCCCAGACCTGTGGATCGAACGGAGTTGCGCATAGCTTCGGGTATCAAGAAATGTCTCCTGCAAGTGGGCCAAAGGCGTCACTGTAGTATGCCCATGCATGCA
>JAZKDY010000047.1:0-10021 GCA_040387325.1 Pseudomonadota bacterium
AAATCCTCAAGATCGCCATGCCGCTGATGCTGGCCTGGTGGTTCCAGAAGCGCGAGGGCCAGCTGCGCCCGTTGGACTTTGGCGTGGCCGGCATTTTGCTGGCCGTGCCCGTGGGCCTGATCATGAAGCAGCCCGACCTGGGCACCGCACTCTTGGTGCTGGCAGCGGGCATGTCCGTCATCTTCTTTGCCGGCATGAGCTGGAAGCTGGTGATCCCGCCCGTGGCCATCGGCCTCATCGGCATCGTGCTCATCGTCTTCTTCGAGCCCCAGCTCTGCGCCGACGGCGTGCGCTGGCCCGTGCTGCACGACTACCAGCAGCAGCGCATCTGCACGCTGCTGGACCCCACGCGCGACCCGCTGGGCAAGGGCTTTCACATCATCCAGGGCATGATCGCCATCGGCTCGGGCGGCGTCACCGGCATGGGCTTCATGAAGGGCACGCAGACGCACCTGGAATTCATTCCCGAGCGCACCACTGACTTCATCTTCGCGGCTTTCTCCGAAGAATTTGGCCTGATGGGCACGCTGGCGCTGATCTCGGCCTTTATCTTTTTGGTGCTGCGCGGCCTGGCCATTGCGCTGGAGGCGCCCACGCTGTTTTCGCGCCTGCTGGCGGGCAGCGTGACCATGATTTTCTTCACCTACGCCTTTGTGAACATGGGCATGGTCAGCGGCATCCTGCCCGTGGTGGGTGTGCCCTTGCCGTTTATCAGTTACGGCGGCACGGCGATGGTGACATTGGGGCTGGCGGTGGGCATTCTGATGGCCATCTCCAATTCCAAACGGCTGGTGCAGTCATAAACATGGCCACTTTTAAAGTGGGCATCATCGGCGTGGGCAATATGGGCGGCGCCATGGCGCAGCGCCTGGGCGCGCTCGGCTGGGCACCCTGGGTGCACGACCTGGATGCCGCCAAAGCCCAGGCGTTGTTGCCATTTTCGGCTGTAGCCCCCGTGGATATTCATGGTGCCGCTAGTAATTCTGTAGCAACCATCCTTTGCGTCGTGGATGCGGTGCAAACCCGTGATGTGTTGTTTGGCCCGCAGGGCATCGCCGCAGACCTGTTGCCCGGCCATGTGGTGGTGCTGTGCCCCACGATTGCGCCCGAGGATGTAGAGGCCATCGCCGCACAACTCGCCACCCGGGGCGTAGACACCATCGACGCACCCATGTCGGGCGGCCCGGTTCGTGCCCAGGATGGCTCCATGAGCCTGCTGGTGGCCGGGCTGGATGCGGTAGTGGCGCGCTGCGATCCGCTGCTGCAGGCGTTGTCCAGCAAGGTCTTTCGCATCAGCGAGCGCCCGGGTGACGGCGCCCGCACCAAGCTGGTCAACAACCTGCTGGCCGGTATCAACCTGGTCGGTGCGGCCGAGGTCATGGCGCAGGCCCGCCGCATGGGGCTGGACCTGGGTCGCACGCTGGATGTGATCGGCCAGTCCAGCGGCCAAAGCTGGATAGGCACGGACCGCATGCGCCGCGCGATTGCCGGCGACCTTGCACCCCGCGCCCACATGACGCTGCTGGCCAAAGACACACGTCTGGCCCAGCAGGCGGCGCAGAGCGTGGGTTTTGAAGGCCCCTTGGGTCCGCTGGCGGCCCAGGTATTTGCTGCGGCACTGGATGCCGGCCTGGCCGATCTGGACGACGGCGCCCTGTTGCAGTTCTTGGACCGCAATCCCCTCTGAAGCCGAATGTGCCCCGCAGGCCTAGAATCAGGGCCATGATTGCACGCGAACCCACCATTGAACGGCTGGCCATTGCCCAGCGCCTCCTGTTGACCCCCTTTGGCCTGGATGAATCCCATCTGGCCCGCGCCCTGAACGAGATCAAGGCGCACCAGGTCGACGAGGCCGATCTCTACTTCCAGTACACCCGCTCCGAAGGCTGGAGCCTGGAGGAGGGCATTGTCAAAACCGGCTCCTTCAGCATCGACCAGGGCGTTGGTGTGCGGGCCGTCAGCGGCGAGAAGACGGCCTTTGCCTACTCCGACGATATTTCCGAAGCCAGCCTGCTGGATGCGGCGCGCACCGTGCGCACCATCTCCAGCGCAGCCCAGTCCAAACGGGCCAAGGTGGCAACCCAGAAGATCGCGAAATCGCGTTCGCTCTACACCGGGCATGACCCCATCTCCACACTCGACAGCGCCACCAAGGTCGCCCTGCTGGGCAAGGTCGAAAAGCTGGCCCGCGCCAAGGACCCACGTGTGGCCCAGGTCATGGCCGGCCTGGCCAGTGAATACGACGTGGTCATGGTGGCCCGCGCCGACGGCACACTGGCCGCTGACGTGCGCCCGCTGGTACGCTTGTCGGTCACGGTGATTGCCGAGCAAAAAGGCCGGCGCGAAGTCGGCTCGGCCGGCGGCGGTGGCCGTTTTGGCCTGGCGTACTTTGATGACGCCCAGATCGAGAAATACGTCAACGAAGCGGTGCACGCGGCGATCACCAATCTGGATGCGCGCCCCGCACCGGCTGGCGAAATGACGGTTGTCCTGGGCCCCGGCTGGCCCGGCATTCTGTTGCACGAAGCCATTGGCCACGGACTGGAAGGCGACTTCAACCGCAAGGGCTCTAGCGCCTTTAGTGGCCGCATCGGCCAACGTGTCGCCGCCAAAGGAGTGACGGTGCTGGATGACGGCACCTTGGCCGACCGCCGCGGTTCATTGAATGTGGATGACGAGGGCAACACCAGCCAGCGTACCGTGCTGATCGAAGACGGCATCCTCAAGGGCTACATCCAGGACAGCATGAATGCGCGCCTGATGGGTGTGGCCCCCACCGGCAATGGCCGCCGCGAAAGTTATGCCCATGTACCCATGCCACGCATGACCAACACCTATATGCTGGGTGGCGACAAGGACCCGAAAGAAATCGTCGCCAGCATCAAGAAGGGCCTGTACGCCACCAATTTTGGCGGCGGCCAGGTCGACATCACGTCGGGCAAGTTCGTGTTTTCCGCCAGTGAGGCCTACTGGGTGGAAAACGGCAAGATTTTGTACCCCGTCAAGGGTGCCACCATTGTGGGTAGCGGGCCGGAATGCCTGAAGCGCGTCAGCATGATGGGCAACGACATGCAGCTCGACAGCGGCGTCGGCACATGCGGCAAGGAAGGCCAGAGCGTGCCGGTGGGTGTGGGCCAGCCGACCCTGCGTATCGACGGTTTGACGGTGGGTGGAACGGCTTGACACGGCTTGGGTGGGCATGTGAGCATGGCGGCTGAGATGAGCACAGACCAGCCCACCCCGCCTGCACAAGAAACCGAGGATTCGGAAGCGTCTTTGCCGCCGTCCAGCGCAAACCCATCGGCCGGAGCCCATTCGGCGTCCTACTCGGCATCGCAGGCTGCGTCGCAGGCACCCTCCCAATCCCACAGCTTTCAGTCGTTTGGCGAGTACAGCCAGTTCTTGCGCTCGGCTGTGGCCGACGAAGAATCCCTTCAAGTAGGCGAGAGCCTGCAGGCCTTGGCTGTGCAAATCGAAGCGCTGGTAGCGATGCTGCAACAGCGCAATACGGAACCCCGCCCGCTGTCACTGGCGTTGATTAATTTGGTCGGCGATTTGCGCACACACCGTGCCCTGCTGCTGGGCCTGAGCGACGATTGGCACAGCAATTATGAGTTTGATGCCCACTTCGCCGCGCTGAACCATTTCCGGATACTGGTCACGCAGTGGGCCATGGAGGCCGCACCGCCGCGAAACAGCGCGCCGGTGCTGACGGACTTTGATCTCAATGCCTGGCGTGTGCTGGGTGCGGGCTCGCTGCTGCTGGACGTGTATGAACAGTCGCGTCTGGCCTCTGCTGCCGTACCGGACGAGGAGCGCGCGCCGCCATCGGTCTGGGCCCGCTGGAACGCCTGGTGGAAACGCCGCCAGATCAAGCGCACCGTGGTGCGCCAAGAAGGGCGCCGCGGCCGGAGAAAGGACGACTAATGTTGTGTGCTACAGTCGGCCCCATGCATTTCGGTCGTTTCTTTTTTAGCTACTTTTGGTTCTCAAGCGCTTTTGGCGGTAGAGAGATCTGAACGTACCTGAAAAACCAGACGTCCCAAATCCTCACCAAACCGCCGGAACCACCGGCGGTTTTTTTTTGCCCATTCACTTCCTTCACTTTGTTCAACTTGTTCACCTCAGGAGCCACCCGATGACCGCAAAAGCCAATTCCACATCCGACGCCTGGTATCCACATGCGCCCCAGCAGACCGACCGCACCAGCCAGACCGATGACGAACGCATCAAGGACATTACCGTGTTGCCCCCTCCCGAGCATTTGATCCGCTTCTTCCCCATCCAGGGGACGGCGGTCGAGAAGTTGATCTCTCACACCCGCAAGCGCATCCACGACATCATGGCCGGCAAGGACGACCGCATGCTGGTCATCATCGGGCCCTGTTCCATCCACGATCCGGCTGCCGCGCTGGACTACGCCCGCCGCCTGAAAGAGCAGCGTGAGAAGTACAAGGACACGCTGGAAATCGTGATGCGTGTGTACTTCGAAAAACCCCGTACCACGGTGGGCTGGAAGGGCCTGATCAACGACCCCTACCTGGACGAAAGCTTCCGCATCGACGAGGGTCTGCGTATTGCCCGCCAGTTGTTGATTGAAATCAACCGCCTGGGCTTGCCCGCCGGCAGCGAATTCCTGGACGTGATCTCGCCCCAGTACCTGGGCGACCTGATCGCCTGGGGCGCGATTGGTGCACGCACCACCGAGAGTCAGGTGCACCGCGAACTGGCATCGGGCCTGTCGGCGCCGATTGGCTTCAAGAATGGCACCGATGGCAACATCAAGATTGCGACCGACGCCATCCAGGCCGCAGCCGGTGGCCACCACTTTTTATCCGTGCACAAGAACGGCCAGGTTGCGATCGTGCAAACCAATGGCAATCCCGATTGCCACGTCATCCTGCGTGGCGGCAAGGCGCCCAACTATGACGCTGCAAATGTCGCTGCTGCCTGCAAGGAGCTGGAAAAAGCCAAGCTGCCCGCCACATTGATGGTGGATTGCAGCCACGCCAACAGCAGCAAGCAGCACGAGAAGCAGGTGGAAGTGGCCCGCGACATTGCCAGCCAGGTCGCAGGCGGTTCATGCAGTGTGTTTGGCGTCATGGTGGAGAGCCACCTGAACGCCGGTGCGCAGAAGTTCACACCCGGCAAGGACGACGCCAATACGTTGGACTATGGCAAGAGCATCACCGACGCCTGCCTGGGTTGGGACGATTCGCTGCAGGCGCTGGATGTGTTGTCCGCCGCCGTCAAGCAGCGCCGCGCCTTGAAGTAGACGGTGTTGTGTGGGGGCAATTTTCCGCCGGGCCGCCCCAAGGAAAATTAGCCCCCTCGGGGGGGCAGCGACCCGCACAGCGGCGGAGCGTGGGGGCCCTACCTTACTGTGAGTTAATGCTGATGCCACCCTGGCCGACCGCTACGTACTGGGCAAAACCGCTGATCACGGAATGCAGATTGGCGGTTGTGCCGCTGGAGCGCACCGTCCAGGCTGTGCCGGTGGGGCTGGTCAACACGGCGCCAGCAGCACCCGTAATGAGGACCTGGTTGGTTGAGGGGCTAATGGCCAGCAGATTGGAGCTGGTACCTGAAACCTGTGCAGTCCAGGTCACGCCGTTGTCGGTACTGGTCAAAAGCGTGCCGCCGTTGCCAGCGGCAATCAGGACATAACTGGTGTAAGCCTGCACTGCCACGGCATTCAGGTCGCTCGTAGTACCTGAGTTGACCAGGGTCCAGGTTGCAGCGTCGGGACTGGTGAGCAAGGTGCCGCCGGCACCCGCGGCCAACCAGACTCCGCTACCCGAGTAGGCGACGCCATGCAAGTTCTTGGTGGTTGGCACGGTGACAGCGGTCCAGGTAATCCCATCCGTTGAAGTCCGCACTGTGCCGTTGTTGCCGACTGCAACCGCGAGCCCGCCGTTGCTGGCGACTGCGTTGAAGGTTTCGGTGCTGTTGGACGTGGCCGAGGACCAAGTAGACATGTCGGTGCCATAACGAATGCTGCCATTGGCGCCTACAACGATGAACTTGCTCAGGCTGTAGATTGCGGAATTCATATTGGCACCGCTGTTCACGGGAGGCAGGCCAGACCAGGTGAGGCCATCGGTGCTGCGGTAGGTGCTGCCTGCGTCGCCGACAGCAAAGTAGTAACCCAACTGGTCTGCACCAATGCCATAAGTGATGCTGCGCATGGTGTTGCTGCCCAGGCTGCCGCCGGCTTTCCAGGTGCCTCCGGCGGGCCGGGGCACGATGGTTACTGTGGGGCTGCCATTGCCGCCGGGGCCGTCACCGTTGCGGCCATTGACGGTGAATGAGTAGTTAAAGCCATTGGCCAGACCCGTCAACACATAGGGCGAGGTCACATCCAGAATCGCACGGCTTCCCGGAATGTTGATCCAGTCTGTGGTGGACAGGGTGCTGGAGGGTGCGTAAAAGAGCCAGTACTTCACGCCTGGGGCCATGGTCCAGGTGACCGTTGCAACGCCGTCACCTGGTGTTACGGTGATACCACCGGCCGGAGGCGGGGCAGAACTGCCGCCGCTGCCGCCGCAGGCAGAAACCAGCACGGCAACCATCAAAGTGGCAAGTGTCTGGCGCAGGGAAGAAAAGAGCATGAAGAACCACCTGGAAGAAAGTAGACCGCCGATTTTACAAGTGCTGGCATGGGGCGCGCCCAGCGAAGGTGTTCTTTACCTGGAACAAGACAGCGCTGCGGGCCATGGCAATCCTGTTGCTATCATTATGATAGCGTTATCGCTATATTTGGCGGGGGATGGAGTCATATATGGCGAGATTCGAGTTTGGCTTTCAGGAATCCACCCGTGCCATAACGGGTCACCCGGCTGTAGAAGCGGTCGGTCAGGCGTTGGACCATGGCCGAGTAGTCGTCGATCAAGGGTGGCAGGATGCTGCAACTGTCGTAGTTGACGACCACGGCCACCCGCTCGCCCAGGGGCTCCAGCAGGGCGGTCAGGTGTTGCTCGATGTCGGCAATGTCGCTGGCCTGGTCCACCGCCAGGCCTTCGAAGTTGATGAACAACAAACGGTGCTCGCGGTCCAGTTCAAAACGTTTGGCCAGTGGTGTGGCCAGCAGGCGTTCGCGCAGGCCCATGCTTGCCTCGGCAAACAGGCTCGCATCCATCAGCCGCAGATGCGGGCTGATGGTTGGCATGAAGTCCATCTGGCCCAGCACATCGCGTTCCAGGTCGATGCCAGGCGCAATTTCAACCAGCTCCATGCTGCCTTGGCCGGTGGCGTCGGCCCGCAGCTGGAACACACAACGTTCGGTCACGTACAACACGCGCTGGCCGCGCCGACAGGCTTCGCGGCCACTGAAGGTGCGGTGTTCCACTGCTTTCAAGAACTTGCGGGTGTCGCCTTCGCGGTGGATGTGCAGCCGGCCATCGACCAGGCGCACGTCCAGCCCTCCGGTGGTGAAGGTGCCAACCAGCACCACGGTCTTGGCGTTCTGGCTGATGTTGATGAAACCACCAGCCCCGGCCAGGCGCGGGCCAAATTTGCTGACATTGAGGTTGCCCTGGGCATCGGCCTGGGCCAGACCCAGAACCGCAAGGTCGAGCCCACCGCCGTCGTAAAAATCGAACTGGTTGGGCTGGTCTATCACCGCGTGGGCGTTGGTCGCCGCGCCAAAACTCATGCCACTGGCCGGTATACCGCCGATGACACCGGGTTCGGCCGTCAGCGTCACCAGGTCTATGATTTTTTCTTCCGCCGCCACACTGGCCACGCCTTCGGGCATGCCGATGCCGAGGTTGACGACGCTGTTGGGGCGCAGCTCCAGCGCGGCGCGCCGGGCAATCACCTTGCGTTCGCACAGGGGCATCACCGGCAATGAATCCTGCGGCACGCGGATCTCGCCGGAATAGGCCGGGTTGTAGGGCTCGGAAAAAGTCTGCATGTGGTGGGCCGGTTCGGTGGCCAGCACCACGGCATCGACCAGGATGCCAGGCACCTTGACCTGGCGCGGGTGCAGCGTGCCACGCTCGGCAATACGCTCCACCTGTGCGATGACGATGCCGCCCGAATTGCGCGCCGCCATTGCAATAGCGAGCGCCTCCAGTGTGAGGGCTTCGCGCTCCATGGTCAGGTTGCCATCCGGGTCGGCGGTGGTGGCGCGGATGATGCCCACCGAAATGGGAAAGGCCTTGTAGAACAGATACTCCTGGCCGTCGATCTCCATCAGCCGCACCAGGTCTTCCGTGGTGCAGGCATTGATCTTGCCGCCGCCCCAGCGCGGGTCGACGAAAGTGTCTATGCCCACATGGGTCAGCGTGCCGGGCTTGCCGGCGGCGATGTCGCGGAACAGGTGGGCAATCACGCCTTGCGGCAGGTTGTAGGCTTCAATCGCGTTGGCAATCGCCAGTTTTTGCAGCGCTGGCACCAGGCCCCAGTGGCCGCCCACAACGCGCTTGACCATGCCCGCGTGGCCCCAGTGGTTGAGCCCGCGGCTGGCGCCGTCACCCTGGCCAGCGGCATAAACCAGGGTCAGGTTGCGTGGCGCGCCGCTGCCGGTTTCCACTTCGGTTTCCAAAAAGCGCTGCTCCAGCGCCACGGCCACAGTCTCCGCAAAACCGATGCCGACAAAACCTCCGGTGGCGACCGTGTCCCCATCGTGGATCAGGCGCACGGCCTCGGCGGCGCTGACAACCTTGTTGCGTAACGCACCTTGTGGAGCGGTGTCTTTGAATAGGGAGTGCATGGCAGTATCCGTTCAGGCCGAGGAGCCTGTGATGCTACCGGCAGCACTACGCCTGCGTCTAGGCTGTGCTATTACCTACCGACAGCGACTGATTCTGCGTGGGACGGCCCTGGGTGAGCGCTTCGGCCAGCTTGAGGTGGATGCCACCAAAGCCGCCATTGCTCATGCACAGGATGTGGTCGCCCGGCTGTACCTTGGCCAGCACCTGCTGGATGGCGGTGCCCACGTCACCCGCGACGTGCGCGCGCACGCCCATGCTGGACAGCGCCTCGACCGCGTCCCAGTCCAGGCCACCGGAATGGCAGAAGGCCAGATCCGCTTCTTCCAGGCTCCAGGGCAGTTGGGATTTGACGGATCCCAGTTTCATCGTGTTGCTGCGGGGCTCGAACACGGCCAGTATGCGGGCCGTGCCCACTTGCCGGCGCAGGCCGTTGATGGTGGTGCGGATGGCGGTGGGGTGGTGGGCAAAGTCGTCGTAGATGGTGATGGCGGACGACTCTGAACCGGCGGGTACCGAGCTGCCCAGGGTCACGCGGGCGCGCACTTCCATGCGGCGTTTGACGTTGACAAACTGTCCCAGCGCTTGGGCCGCCACGCTGGGCGCCACGCCCACATGATCGGCGGCGGCGATGGCGGCCAGTGCGTTCAACTGGTTGTGCACGCCACTCAGCGACCATTCCACGCGGGCTACCGTTCTATCGCCTTGCACAACATCAAAGGCATGCGGTTCACCCACCGCCGTGAAGTCGCTGACCGTGCTGCCAAAGCTGCGTTGTTCGCTCCAGCAGCCCTGGTTGAGCACGCGGGCCAGACTTTCTTCCAGGCCGTTGACGACGATGCGGCCCGAGGCGGGCACGGTGCGGATGAGGTGGTGGAACTGGCGCTCGATGGCGGCCAGGTTGTCGAAGATGTCGGCGTGGTCGAACTCCAGATTGTTCAGCACCGCGGTGCGGGGGCGGTAGTGGACGAACTTGCTGCGCTTGTCGAAGAAGGCGGTGTCGTATTCATCCGCCTCAATAACGAACGAAGCGCCTGCCCCTAAACGCGCCGACACCCCAAAGTTCAGCGGCACGCCGCCGATCAGGAAGCCTGGGTGCAGACCGGCGCTTTCCAGGATCCAGGTCAGCATGGCCGTGGTCGTGGTTTTGCCGTGGGTTCCGGCCACGGCCAGTACATGGCGACCCTGCAATACGTGTTCGGCCAGCCATTGGGGACCGCTGGTGTAGGGCGCGCCGGCGTCCAATATGGCTTCCATCAGCGGGTAGCGGGGGGTGCCGTCGGCCAGGCGCGCGCGGCTGACCACGT
>JAZKDY010000048.1:0-1399 GCA_040387325.1 Pseudomonadota bacterium
TATCTTTTGTACAAATTCCGCCGCGTTCATGCCGTCCACCACGCGGTGGTCGAAGGACGAGGACAGGTTCATCATCTGGCGCACCACAACGGCGCCACTGCGCACCATGGGGCGTTCGACCATGCGGTTGACACCAACTATGGCCACCTCGGGGTGGTTGATCACCGGTGTGCTGACGATGCCGCCCAGGGCACCCAGGCTGGTGAGCGTCAGCGTGGATCCGGTCAATTCATCGCGCGAGGCCTTGTTGGTACGCGCAGCCTCGGCCAGGCGCGTGATCTCTGCTGCGCAGGCCCACAGGTCCAGCGTTTCCGCGTGGCGAATGACAGGCACCATCAAGCCACCTTCGGTCTGCGTGGCGATGCCCAGATGCACTGCGCCAGAGCGGGTAACCACAGCTGCTTCGTCGTCGTAACGGGCGTTGACTTCGGGGTGCGAGCGCACGGCCAGCACCATGGCACGCACCAGGAAAGGCAGCACCGTCAGGCGACCGCGCTCCTTGCCGTGTTGGGCATTGAGCTTGACGCGCAGGGCTTCCAGCTCGGTCATGTCCACTTCTTCCACATAGGTGAAATGCGGAATGCGGCGCTTGGCCTCTTGCATCTTCTGCGCGATCTTGCGGCGCAGGCCGATGACGGGCACGGTCTGCTCGTCCAGGCGTTGCGCATAACGCTGGTCTGCCACACCGGCTGGCTGGGCCTGCGCAGCGCGGGCCACATAGGCTTGCAGGTCTTCGTGTGTGATGCGGCCTGCGGTGCCGGTGCCGGGTACGAACTGCAGTTCCACACCCAGGTCCCAGGCCTGGCGGCGGACGGCTGGGGAGGCAATGGGTTTGTCGCCGGGCGCGCGGACCAAAGCGGCAGGGGCTTTGCTGTTGCTGCCGCCATTGCCATTGCGGGCTGGCGACGATGAACCGTTTGCGGCGTTCGATGTGGGCGTGGAGGTGGGTGCAGGCTTGGCGGGCGCCGCGGCAACAGGTACTGCAGGTGCAATGGCTGCAACAGCGGGTTTTGCGTCTGCTACTGAATTGGTAGCTGCTGGTTCAGGTTTTGCGAGGGCTACAGCCGATTCTGGCTTAAGGTTTCCGGCGCCTTCCACTTCAATACGGATGACTTCCGATCCCACGGCCATGACCTGACCCACAGCGCCGCCCAAAGCCAGCACATTGCCAGCCACGCTCGATGGAATCTCCACCGTGGCTTTGTCCGTCATCACGTCGGCCAGGAGCTGGTCCTCGGCCACGATGTCGCCCACCTTCACATGCCAGGCGACCAATTCAACTTCTGCAATGCCTTCGCCAATGTCTGGCATCTTGATGATATGGATTCCCATCATGCCTCCATGGCGCGTTTGAACGCTTCAGCGACCCGCTTGGGGCCGGGAAAATACGCCCATTCCT
>JAZKDY010000048.1:1499-5010 GCA_040387325.1 Pseudomonadota bacterium
GCGCGTTTGAACGCTTCAGCGACCCGCTTGGGGCCGGGAAAATACGCCCATTCCTGGGCGTGCGGATAAGGTGTGTCCCAACCGGCGACACGTTCGATGGGCGCCTCCAGGTGGTAGAAGCAATGCTCCTGGATCAGCGACACCAGCTCGGCGCCAAAGCCGCTGGTGCGCGTGGCTTCATGCACCACGACACAACGGCCGGTCTTCTTCACGGAATTCACAATCGTCTCCAGGTCCAGCGGCCAGATGGACCGCAGGTCAATGATTTCGGCGTCCACACCGCTCTCGGCAGCAGCCGCTTCGGACACGTACACCATGGTGCCGTAGGCGACCACGGTCAGAGCCTTGCCCGGGCGGAAGATGGCGGCAGTGTCCAGCGGCACGGTGTAGTAGCCCTCGGGCACATTGCCCATGGGGTGTTTGGACCAGGGCACAACCGGCTTGTCGTGGTGGCCGTCAAACGGGCCGTTGTACAAACGCTTGGGCTCCAGAAAGATGACGGGGTCGTCGTTCTCGATGGACGCGATCAGCAAACCCTTGGCGTCATACGGGTTGGACGGCATCACCGTGCGCAGGCCGCAGACCTGGGTGAACATGGCCTCCGGGCTTTGGCTGTGGGTTTGCCCGCCGTAGATGCCGCCGCCGCAAGGCATGCGTATCGTCATGGGGCAGGTGAAATCACCGGCCGAGCGGTAACGCAGGCGCGCCGCCTCGGACACGATCTGGTCGGTGGCCGGGTAGACGTAATCCGCAAACTGGATTTCGATGACCGGCCGCAAACCGTAAGCGCCCATGCCCACCGCGGTGCCAACAATGCCGCCCTCGGAGATGGGGGCATCGAACACGCGTGAGGTGCCGTATTTCTTTTGCAGGCCTTCGGTGCAGCGGAACACGCCGCCGAAGTAGCCCACGTCCTGGCCGTAGACGACGACGTTGTCATCGCGCTCCAGCATCACATCCATGGCCGAGCGCAAGGCCTGGATCATGGTCATAGGGGTGGTATTCACGCTCATATTCCCAACTCCTGGCGCTGCTGGCGCAGGTGCGCGGGCATGTCCTTGTAGACGTCTTCAAACATTTCGGCCGGGCTGCGCACCATGCCGTCGGCCAGCGTGCCGTAGCGTTCGGCTTCCTTCTGCGCGGCGGTCACTTCGGCTTCGAGTTCCTTTTGCATGGCCTCGTGTTCGGCATCGGACCAGGCGCCGAGCTTGATCAAATGCTGCTTCAGACGGGCAATCGGGTCCCCCAGCGGGAAACGCGCCGGGTCGTTGGCCGGGCGGTATTTGCTGGGGTCGTCGGATGTCGAGTGCGGGCCTGCGCGGTAGGTGACCCATTCGATCAGCGTAGGCCCGAGGTTGCGGCGCGCGCGCTCCAGCGCCCATTGGGACGCGGCATACACGGCCAGGTAGTCGTTGCCATCGACGCGCAGCGACGCAATGCCGCTGCCCACGCCGCGTGCGGCGAAGGTGGTGCCCTCACCCCCGGCAATGGCCTGGAAGGTGGAGATGGCCCACTGGTTGTTGACCACGTTCAGGATGACCGGTGCGCGGTAGACGTGTGCAAAGGTGACGCCGGTGTGGAAGTCGGCCTCGGCCGTGGCGCCGTCGCCAATCCAGCTGGATGCCACCTTGGTGTCGCCCTTGATGGCCGAGGCCATGGCCCAGCCCACGGCCTGGATCACTTGCGTGGCCAGGTTGCCGGAGATGGAGAAGAAGCCTTGCTTCTTGCTGGAGTACATGACCGGCAGTTGCCGGCCTTTGAGCGGATCGTTCTGGTTGGAGAACAGCTGGCAGATCATTTCCACCATATTGCAATCGTCACGGGCCAAGAGCAGGCCCTGCTGGCGGTAGGTGGGGAAACACATGTCGCCATCCGTCAGCGCCATGGCGTGGGCGCACGAAATGGCCTCTTCGCCCAGACTCAACATATAGAAGGACATCTTCTTCTGCCGCTGCGCAATCTGCATGCGGGCGTCAAAGGCGCGGGTCTTGACCATGGCACGCAAACCCTTGCGCAGCGCGGCCACGTCCAGGTCCGGGGCCCAGGGGCCAACGGCGTTGCCATCTTTGTCGAGCACGCGGATCAGCGTAAAGGCCAGGTCACTGGTCTGCGCAGCCTGTGCATCGACCGGGGGGCGTCGGACAGCGCCGGCTTCGGAAAGGGGGAGGTAGGAAAAGTCCGTGTCGTGTCCCGGTCGCCCGGTGGGCTCGGGCACGTGCAGACGTAGCGGCTCGTACGGTGGCATAAGCATTCACTCCTTGCAGGGTTTTGTCCTGCAGCAGATTCAAGATGAACTGAACGTGTTGGCGGGTAGCCAAGCTCAGTCTGACAATACCGCAAACCCCATGGGATCGCCATGGGGTTTGCGTGCGGTCAGGAGCATACCGCGGCTGGCCAAGTAGTTTGGCCCCGGTGGCTCAAAACCCGAAGTTTTTTTGAATGCGCGTGTAGACCGTTGCCTGCCCTATCGTCCCGGCAGATTCAAGCCATACAAGTAGAGATCTTCAAACGTACCCTTATGGTCAACGTGCTTGACCAGGTGCCCCTCGCGCACAAGCCCTGCCTTCTCCATCACTCTAGCGGACCCAATATTTCGCGTCAGGCAGCGACTCACCACACGTGTCACCCCCAGTTCTCGATGGGCGTAGGCAATGATCTCCCGCGCCGCCTCTGAGCCAAAGCCTTGTGACCAAAACGCATGGCCAAGCCAGTAACCCAACTCCGCTCGGTGGTGAAGGTCGGATATTTCAAGCAGGCTGATGGCTCCGAGAAGCGCTGCATCCTCCAATCGCGTGATCGCGTAAACGACGCCCTTCCGGTCGGCAAAAATGGATGGATGGGAAGCGATCCACGCTTCGGCAGCGCCATCAGGGTAAGGATGTGGAATGCTGGCCGCCGGTTCTGCCACCCGGGCATCTCCCGCCAACTCCTGCACTCGCAGGGCATCAGACAGCACAAACGGGCGCAACAAGAGATGTTTGGAAGTGAGTCCGGGCTGCATGTCTGGTGTCCTAAGTTCTGCGGAGCCAAATCATCCCACAGCCCCCGGCAATTGGCCCAGGTACGCTATCAACTTAATAGCATTCAACTGGGCGCGATGGCGAGCGTGCATAGGTCAGCCGCCGCGCAGCTTTTCCAGCTGCATGCCCAGCTTCTGGCGCATGTCGGCCAGGCGCAGGCGTTGTGTGGGTGCATCCGGGGCGTCGGGCTGGTCCTCCAGCTGGCGGCGCAGGGCTTCTATCTCCTGCATCAACTCCACCTCGGGCGGCACATAACCCGCATCCTTGAGGATTTTGTAGCCCATGCGCAGGTCCTCGGGCGTCTCGAAGTAGCCGTCGCCAAAGTCCAGCGGTTTGCCAAAACTGGGGGCAGCCTGCAGCTCTCCGGTCTTTTCGCTCTCGGCCAGGTGGCGGCCGATATGGTCTTCCACCAGACGTAGTCCGTTTTCACGCTTCCGTTCTTCGAGATTCATGGGCAGCTCCTACACAAAACAGGCGGACAACTCCAACAC
>JAZKDY010000049.1:0-28347 GCA_040387325.1 Pseudomonadota bacterium
GCATCTTCTGGTACAGCGCAAACTTGCCGTCGGGCAGGCCGTCAATCACATGCACTTCCCACAGCGGGCGGCTGCGGTCCAGCATGGGTGTGTGCAACTGGGATACAAAGGCGTACAGGGCGGCGCGGTCGTTGGCGCCCTTGGACATGGTGTGGAAGAACACGTGTTGCGACATGTCCAGCTTTTCGATCGGCTGCCAGTAGGGCCAGGAACCCATGGTGAACTGGATCACGCGGTTGAACGGTGGCTTGACGTCGCTGGCGGCCAGGTATTCCTTGAAGAGATTCTTTGCAAACGCGGGGGTGGACTTGGGTGGGCGTTTGAAGATCAACAATCCGGCTACATGTTTGGGGCTGGCCTCGGTCTCTGCGATGAAAAAACCAAGATCGAGTAGGGACAGTTTGCTCATGTTTGTATTCTTTGCTAAGGCCGAAGTGCTGATTTAGGAGGCAAGGGCTGTATTAGCCGAATGTGCCTGAGCGCACTGTAGGCGATGCGCCGTTATCGGTCAATTTGGCAGTGCAATATTAGTGAGAGCTCCTTCCGCGTCAATATCCCGACGCGTCCAAGCTTTCGTGGTGCTCGGTCCCTGTAGAACACCTACTCGCATCAGAAGCATTGGATTTAAAGTGCTTACAGCCCCCGTGAAATATGACAGTAAAGCTATCTAATTGATAGCATAAATGGTGAGTTCGCTGTGATGAGACACATGCCATGGTGACCGTGCATCCCCAGAGCCGCCACCTGGGTTGCGATCCTGTGCTGTGCTGCAGCGCATTGCGTTGACGTAGATCAAGTCCTTTGTCAGAGGCGAGCAATAGAGTTGCAACTCACGCAATGCGAGGCCCAAGGCATGGAGATCCAGGCCGTGCAACCACAAGGAGAATTACCGTGAACAGTTCCATCCAGCAAATCCTGGTCCACGCAGATTCAACCGTCAGCACCGGGATCCGCATGGATATAGCGCTAAAGTTGGCACAAACGTTTGGGGCCTCCGTGCGCGCTTTGTATGCTGCGGCGCCCAGAGAGGTCACCGCCCTGGACATGAACGCTGGCGCAGTGGGCGAAGTTTATGCCAGAGTACAGCAGGTGAACGCGCACCGCCATAGTCGTGCCCGCACAATGTTTGATACCAGCCTGACCAAATCGGGCGCCGATGCGAGTTGGGACGTTTTGACGCAGAGTCCACTGGCTGACGCATTTGCGCGGCAAGCCTGGTTTTCAGATTTGATGGTGCTGGGTCAACGTGACCCAGCCAGTGCCGATGGTGAAGAAGTGCCTGCTGACTTTGTCGAAACCGTTATCGCGGCCAGTGGCCGGCCAGGGCTGGTGATCCCCTATACGGGCAGTTTCAACTCGGTGGGCACCAATGTCGTCATCGCCTGGAAAGAATCACGTGAGGCTGCACATGCCGTCGCAGCCAGTCTGCCCTTGTTAAGCCGTGCCCAGGCAGTCCATGTGTTGACCTGGGGCCCAAAGCCCCATAGCGTGTCCACCTCCGGCGGCCTGGACCTGAACAGCTACCTGCTCAGCCACGGAGTAAAAGCCCAGTGGCATTGGGAGGGGCCGGAAGCTGACTCGATTGGAGAGAAGCTGCTGTCGCGAACCTATGAGTTGCAGGCTGACCTGCTGGTGATGGGCTGCTACAGCCATAGCCGAGCGCGCGAATGGCTGCTTGGCGGCGCTTCCCGCACCATACTGGGATCGATGACGTTGCCGGTACTGATGGCCCATTGAGGTCGATGGACCCAGCTAAGCAATAGAGTGGCAACTCAAGCAATGCGGAGCATATGTCATGGATATTCAGTTTCTCGGCGCTACGGGCACGGTGACCGGCTCCAAGTATTTGGTGCGCCACGGTGGTGCCACATTGCTCGTAGACTGCGGCCTATTCCAGGGCTACAAGCAACTGCGGTTGCGCAACTGGGCGCCACTGCCCGTGCGGGCTGCGGACATCGACGCGGTCATCCTGACGCATGCCCACTTGGACCACAGCGGGTACTTGCCACTATTGGCAAAGCAGGGCTTCAGAGGTCCGGTCTATTGCACCCCGGCAACCTTTGCGTTGTGCCGCCTGCTGTTACCAGACAGTGGCCATTTGCAGGAAGAGCAAGCTGAGTATGCGGGGCGACACGGATTCTCGAAACACAAGCCACCACTGCCGCTCTACACGCGCGAAGACGCCGAAGCCTGTCTTGATCTGTTCAAACCGGTTGAACCCCACCATGCATGGGAACCTGTGCCGGGACGCACTTCGCCGCCCATCATTGCAACTCTTAGCCTGGCAGGCCATATTCTGGGCGCCGCGTCCGTCCATCTGCGGGTCGGCAAGCAGTCCATCCTTTTCTCTGGCGACCTCGGCCGCCCGAACGATTTGGTGATGGAGCCCCCGGAGGCTCCGCCCGCGGCAGACTATGTAGTGGTTGAGTCCACTTATGGAGACCGTCGACACTCTCCAGTCGACCCGCTCATCAAGTTAGCCGACGTGATCAACCAGACAGCGGCACAGGGCGGTGTGGTGGTCATACCGGCGTTTGCGGTTGGACGGGCGCAGTCCATCCTCTACGGAATTCATCAGCTGAAAGCGCGGCATGCCATCCCGTCGATACCGGTTTATCTCAACAGCCCGATGGCAACGGAAGCCACGGACATCTACAGCCGGTTCGGCACCGAACACCGTCTGACTCCACAGCAGTGCAAGGCCATGTTTCATGCAGCGCACTTCGTGCATAGTGCAGACGAATCGCGTGCGCTCAATGGCAAGCATGGGCCGATGATCATTATTTCTGCCAGCGGCATGGCTACTGGTGGCCGTGTGCTCCACCACTTGGTGGCGTTCGCGCCGGACAGGCGCAACACTATCCTGTTTACAGGCTATCAGGCAGCGGGCACACGCGGCGCTGCCATGCTTGGAGGGGCAAGTACCGTGCGCATCTTCGGCGAAGATGTGCCGCTGCGCGCACGCGTGGAGGTCATCGACAATCTTTCGGCGCACGCGGATGCGGGTGAAATTCTTGGGTGGTTGGGGCAAATGCCGAAGCCTCCACGGAAGGTTTTCATCACGCATGGTGAACCCGGTGCATCAGACGGCTTGCGCCAATGTGTCGAGCGGGACCTGGGCTGGGAGACGCAGGTGCCAGACTATCTGGAGACAATTTCGCTGAACTGACCGTAGAGCGGATAGCGACCATTTCTTTGATGGGTGTGGCAAACACCCATGCGCAACCGACTGCAAATCGACAATGTCTGAAGGCACTGCCTCTGCTAGACTGCGCTTGCACCCGAACGGTGCAAAAAGGGATGAGAACTCCAATGGCTATTGCGCCTATGACCTCTGCCGGCCATATAGCGGTACTCGACGACGAGGTCGACATCACGCTGTTGCTGGCCAACTACCTGAAGCCCCATGGGTACCGGATCACCCAGTTACAAAACGGCCGCGCTCTGATGGATCTGATGCGCTCTGATCCTCCGGTGCTCGTGCTGTTGGATTTGGGGCTGCCCGGAGAAGACGGTTTCTCCATCGCGCGCCAATTGCGCGAACATTGGCGTTGCGGCCTGGTCATCGTGACGGGTCGCGGTGATGCGGTTGACAAGGTTGTGGGCTTGGAAGTAGGGGCAGACGACTACGTCACCAAACCTTTCGACTTACGTGAGCTGTTGGCCCGCATCAAGGCGGTGTTGCGGCGCATGGCCCCCCCAGGCCAATTGCCCCCTAGTGCGCCCAGCACCGCAATGCGCTTCGCGGAGTGGGAGTTGGACACCGCGGCGCGGCGTCTGCTCAATCCGCAGCGGCAAGAAGTGTCCTTGACTACCGGCGAGTTCGATCTGCTGTGTGCGTTTGCCAAGAGCCCTGGGCGCGTGTTGTCGCGCGACTTCCTGCTGGAGCAAACGCGGGGCCGCGAGGCCGCTCCTTTTGACCGCACTATCGACGTACAGATCGGACGGCTGCGCAAGAAGCTGGAGGCCGACCCGGAAGACCCGCAGATCCTCAAATCGGTCCGCGGTGCGGGCTACATCTTCGTTCCGGCGGTCACTCATGGCTGAAGGCCCGCAACCCTCCGATGACACTGCTGCGCCGCGCGCATTTCTGTCTGGCGCGGACGAGAACAGTGTCTTCCGCTCCCTGTTTCTCGCATACCCGGACGCGCTGCTCCTGGTCGACCAGTCTGGCGCCATCGTGCTGGCCAACCCCTCGGCTGCAGGACTGCTGGGCTATGAGGTAAACGAGTTGCAAGGCATGGCAGTGGATGCACTGGTGCCCGACAGCATCCGCCCGCGGCACGCCGCGTACCGCGAAGCCTATGCCGGTGCGCCGCGCCAACGGCCCATGGGCACACAAATGGACCTGGTCGCACGGCGCAAGAACGGCACCGAGGTCATGGTCGAGATTGCCCTGAGCCCGCTGCAAACCCATGGTCTGCCCTTCGTGGTGGCGGCGATTCGCGATATCGGTGCGTACCCGCGCGTCAAACAGGCCCTGCAACGGGCGCGCTACAGCGAACATTTGGCCCAGTTGGGCCGCCTTGCGGTGGACACGCGTGATCCACAGGTATTGCTCGACCAGGTTCCGGTGATCGCCGCCGCGGCCCTGCAGGTGGAGGTGGCTATGGTCTTCCTGTTGGAGACCGACCGGCTAGAGTTTCGCGTGGCCAGCGGCGTTGGCATGCTGACGGGTGAGGTCGTCGGCAGCCATGTGGCCAATCGACCCGATACGCCGCCCGGCTTTGTGTTGGCCCAGGGGCAGACCGTTGTGGTGCTTGACTACAGCACTGAACAACGTTTTGTGGTGCCCGGCGTCTACCTGGATGTCGGCCTGGTCAGCGCACTGGCGGTGCCGCTATTGGACCGGGGCCGCGTCAACGGTGTGCTGGCGGTGCGCTCGCGGGAACACAAGCGCTTTGACAGCGATGAGATGCGCTTTCTGGAGTCGCTGTCCAACTTGCTGGCCACCAGTTTGCAACGCGCGCAGTCCGAAGAAGCGCTCAACCATTCCCAGCGGCTGGATAGCGTGGGCCAATTGACCGGCGGCATTGCGCACGATTTCAACAACCTGCTCACGGTGATCCAGGGCAACCTGCAGGTGCTGGAAGAACTGCCCGCCCTTGCCAAAGACAGCTATGGCCAACAACTGGTAGGGGCGGCTACCCGTGCCAGCAAGCGTGGCGCGGAACTCACGGCAAAACTGCTGGCGTTTTCCCGCCGCCAGGTTTTGCAGCCCAGCGCAGTAGATGTGGGTGCGCTGCTCGGTTCGCTGGCCGGCATGCTGCGCAGAACCCTAGACCAGCGTATCCGCATCGACGTGGACGTGGCACTGGACTGCCCATCGGTGCTGGCCGACCCGGGTCAGCTCGAAGCAGCCCTGCTCAATGTTGCGATCAATGCGCGTGATGCCATGCCCGAGGGGGGCGTGTTGCGCTTTTGGGCGCGGGCCTGCGAGGCCTTGCCCACAGCCATTCTTGGCGAACTGGAAGACAGCCAGAGCCGCAGGTTTGTCGCCATAGGCATTGAAGATACTGGCTGCGGCATGCCCGACGCGGTGCGGGATCGCGCGTTTGAACCTTTCTTTACTACCAAGGAAGCGGGTCGCGGCACGGGGCTGGGCTTGAGCACGGTCTATGGCTTTGCCAAACAATCACACGGCGCAGTGACCCTGGACAGCGCGCCTGGCGCTGGCACCGTGGTCACCCTGTATTTGCCCCCACCCCAAGGCCTGGCCAGCCCCGTCGGTACCGCAGCCCATGTGGAGGTGGCGATTTCGCCAGGGTTGCGTGTGCTCCTGGTCGAAGACGACCACGAAGTACGCGAGGTGGTGCGCGCCTTTCTGGTGGCCCTGGGTTGTGCGGTGACTGAGGCGGTCAACGGTGAACAGGCGCTGCTGGTGCTGGGTGGGCCCGAGGCCGGCCATGACCTGCTGCTCAGCGATATCGCACTGGGCACGGGTATGCGCGGCACCGAACTGGCGCTGCAGGCGCAAGCGCGCCTTCCAGATTTGGCCGTGCTGCTGATGTCGGGCTTTTCATCCGAATTGCTGGATGCTGACCGCGACTCGCCACAGGAATGGGAGCTGTTGCGCAAGCCCTATGGCCGTGAGGAACTGGCAGGCGCCATTGCCCGGGTGCTGGCCCATCGTCGGGTGACTTAGGGCTGCAGCGCGCGCAAAGGTTCTCGCCTCAGTGCAATACGGCCGCTGGCGGCGGCGTCAGGTAGCTTTGCACAAAGTTGGTCAGCGCATCGATCTCGGGGATGTGGATGTCACGCCGCCCCTTCTCGGCAAACTGGATCAGCTTGCCACGCGCCAGCCGGGTCAACGAACGGCTCACGGTCTCGATGGTCATGCCCAGGTAGTTGCCAATGTCTGCACGCGTCAGGCGCAAGGTGAATTGGTCTGCACGCATGCCGCTGCGTCCCAGGCAATGCGCCCAGTAGCGCAGAAAATCCGCGACCCGTGCGTCGGCTGGCAGTGTGCAGACCGACATCAGCGAGTCGCGGTCACGGGCAATTTCTCGGCTCATGGCCTCGTGCAGCACGGACAAAAGCTTGATTTGGCGGGCGCATGCTGCCATTAGCGCGTCATAGTGGATGACCCAGACTTCACCGGTGTCCAGTGCAATGGCATCGCAGACAAAGCGGCCATTGGCAATGCCGTCAAAACCCATCCAGTCACCGCGGAACTTGAGACCAACCACTTGTTCGCGCCCATCCGCGGTCTGGTTGACGATCTTGCAGAACCCGGAATTCAGTATGTACAAACTACCAAAGCCGTCTCCTGCTTTGTAGATGGATTCACCGGCGTGGACGATGCGCCGCTGTGGCGTTAATACCTCGTGCAGCAGGTTGAGCACGTCGGCAATGTGCTGACTGGTGCGGCCGTCAAAGTCTGAATTGGCCTTGGGTGGCATGTATGCACTGGTTGCTTGACGGGTTGCAATGGGGCTTGGCGAGCAGGTCTGCATGGTCGTCTCCGGGTCGTTGAATGGGGTGGTGATGGAGTGAATGTTGATTGACCGCAGAAAACACAGAAGCAACGCCCTGCATCGGTTGGTAACACTGTGTGAATGGTGTGTGTCCGACCGGTATCACCAGGCCGAAACCTCAACTCGGTTGACCTAGGTCAATAGCAGTACCTGTGGTTTGGCTACTCTCACCCATGCACCAACCTGTGCGACCTGTGAACCATTCCGCCATGTTTTTTCTGCCAACGCTTTGTACGCCCACTGCAGGGGAGTCCCTTTCGCTCCAAGAGGCGAATGGTGTTGTTGCAAATGGACACATCATCCGCAAGGCTGCACGAAATGGAACGCTCGGTGACATGCTCAGAGGCCGCAAGCTGGCGCTGCTTGCCGACTTCGACAACAAGCCTGATGTGCTGCTGTTTGTGCGTGCCGCTACTGAAATGGGTGCACAAGTGGCGCGTTTGCGACCCGGCCTGTCAACGGAGAGCTCAGAGCAGGAAGTTCAAAGCACCGCGCGCATGCTTGGCCAGCTTTACCATGCGTTGGAGTGCCAGGGTTTGGACTTGCACCTGGCAAAGCAGATTGCACTGTATGCGGGGATTCCGGTTTTTCGTGGATTGGCGTCCGCACAGCATTGCACCGCGTTGCTGGCGCCGCAACTGGCTGATCCTTCTGACTGCGATAACGCGAGTACCGACGCGCGGTGTCGCGTGGTGCAGGCTGTGTTGTTGGGGACGTTGACCTGAGACCTGAGAATTAAGGCGTGATGGCAACCTTTAGCACGCCGTCGCGCTGATGGCCGAATAACTCGTAGGCCTTCTCTATGTCGTCGAGCCTGAAGCGGTGCGTAACCATGGGGCTGAGGTCGACGCGACCCGACTCAATCACCGACATCAGGCGGCGCATGCGTTCCTTGCCCCCGGGGCATAGGCTCGTCACAATCTGGTGGTCGCCGAGTCCTGCTGCAAAGGCGCCCAGTGGGATGGTGAGGTCGGTGGAATAGACGCCCAGACTCGACAAAGTCCCGCCTGGCCGCAGCACGCGCATACAGGCTTCGAATGTTGCTTGTGTACCCAAGGCCTCAATGGCTACATCCACGCCGCGTCCGTTGGTAAGCCGCATTATCTCCTCGACAGGATCCTTGTGGCTGCTGTCGATGACATGGTCGGCGCCCATGCGACGCGCAATTTCAAGACGATTCGCCAGGCGGTCCACACCGATGACCGTCGTCGCACCGCTCAGTTTGGCGCCAGCAGTGGCACAAAGGCCTATCGGCCCCTGCGCGAAAACCGCCACCGTGTCCCCAATGCGGATATTGGCGCGTTCGGCGCCGCCGAATCCGGTCGACATGATGTCGGGGCACATCAGAACCTGTTCGTCGCTCAGCTCATCGGGTACGGCGGCGAGATTGGCCATGGCGTCGGGCACGAGCACGTATTCGGCCTGGCATCCGTCAATGGTGTTGCCAAACCGCCAGCCCCCCAATGGTTTCCAGCCATGCGCGGTTCCAGCCCCGTCCTGTGAGCCAAAGCCGCACTGGCAGGCGTTGCTCCAGCCGCTCGGCGTAATGGCGCCGGCAATGACGCGCTGTCCTTCGCTATAGCCATGGACTGCCGAGCCCAACTTGTGAATGATCCCGACGGGCTCGTGGCCAACGGTGAGGCCGCGAGCGACCGGGTACTCGCCCTTCAGAATGTGGACGTCGGTGCCGCAGATCGTGGTCGTAGTCACCTTGATCAGTGCATCGAGCGGCCCCACATCCGGAATGCGCTTGTCTTCCAGCACGATGCGTCCCGGTTCCACGAATACTGCTGCCTTCATCATTGCCATGGCACTGCTCCTGGGTAGTTTGGCGCGGACAGTAGCGTCTGGCGCCCAGTATCACTTTATGTGTGTGCAGCCAACCCGGTCTTGATCAGCATCAAAAGCCGTGCATCGGACTGGGTTTGGAGCGGTCGCTTCTGGCGACGGATCGCCCTGTCACCCGCAAAACCCCAAGCCATACTGCCGTTACCCCGGACATGGTGACCAGCGCCATCAGCTCGATGGGACCCGGCAGCGTGAATCCCATCACCGCGCGCAACCAGGGCGAACACAGGACTAGAGCAAGCACCAGCAGTACTCCCAGCGCCAGGCGCCCCAACCATGCATTGCGGGCGCCGGCAGACCGCAGGTGAACGCGGCTGCGGTTGGTCAGCATCAAAAGAATCAGCCCCACGACCAACGCCAGGAAGATCGCCGTCCGGATGCCCTGGGCCGGCCAACCGGCGGCAACCAGGTACTGTCCTCCAGCCAGCAGGATTGCCGCAAGCCCCAGGCCTTGCAATACACCGTGCGCCACATTGCGCAGGGCAAAAGGCGTCACGCCGGGCCTTCTGGGAGGTCGCTGCATGAGGTCATCCGCCCCTGGCTCGGCCTCAAACAGGACGGAGCATGCCGGGTCAATCAGCAATTCGAGCAGCACGATTTGTGCTGGCAACAGCAGAAGCGGCCAATGCAACAGCACGGGGACCAGTGCCAGCGCAATGATGGGAACATGCACCGCGAATACGAAACGCATGGCGGCATGCAGGTTGTCGTCGATGCGTCTTCCCAGCGCGATGGCGTGTGTGATGCTGGCAAAGCTGTCGTCTAGCAGCACGATGGCCGCCGCCTCGCGCGCTACATCGGTGCCCCGCTCGCCCATCGCTATGCCAACATCGGCCGCCTTCAGTGCCGGCGCATCGTTGACGCCGTCGCCGGTCATGCCCACGGTTTCACCGGAAGCTTGCAGTGCGCGCACCAGCCTGAGCTTTTGCACGGGCGCCAGTCGCGCGCAAATACTGACGTTCGCCAGCCGCGAGGCCAGTGCCGTGTCGTCCAGGGTATCGATTTGTGCACCGGTCAGCACGTCGTGGGAGCCCGCCAGGCCAACCTGTCGGGCAATAGCCTGGGCCGTAGCCGGATGGTCGCCAGTCATCATGATCACGCGGATGCCGGCCTGCTGGCAGGCGGCCACAGCGGCAGGCACTTCCGCCCGGGGTGGATCAAGCAGACCCAGCAAGCCGATAAAGCGGAAAGTGAAATCGTGCTGGCTGGCTGGCCATTCGCTGCCATGCCATTGCCCCTTGGCAACCCCCAGTACGCGCAAGCCACGTCCCGCCATCTCTTGCGCCATGGTGCGTACGCGTTCCAGTGCAGCTGGATCGAGGTGGCACAGGTCGGCCACGGCCTCGGGCGCACCTTTGGTGGCGAGCAGGTGGACGCCGGGGCGACCTTGCGCAAAAACCTGTGTCATCGCAAGGATCTCTGGCGTGAGCGCGTACTGCTGCTCCTGCTTCCAGTTTGCGTGTACGTGTTCCGTGCCCCGCAGGTGGCGCAGTGCAAAGGCTCGGATGGCCTGCTCCATCGGGTCAAACGGATCGGTTGGTGTGGCCAGCAAAGCGTATTCGGCCAGTTCGTGAAAAGCCTCCGGCAGCTCCACGTCAGCACTATCGCGAAAGGACTGGCCGTCGGCGCACAGCTCCGCCACCTGCATGCGGTTCGCCGTCAGTGTGCCGGTCTTATCCACTGCCAGCACTGTGATGGCCCCGAGGGCTTCGACCGCCTGAACCCGCCGCGTCAAAACCTTTTGCTGCGACAAACGCCAGGCACCCAGCGCCAGGAAGACCGTCAGCACCACTGGAATTTCCTCGGGCAGCACGGCCATTGCCAGGGCGATGCCGAGCAGAAGGCTTTCCAGCAAGGGACGACCATCCCAGGCCCACGCCAGCACAACCAGTACGGCTGCCAACGACAGGCCCGCCAGTGCCAAGAGGCGGACCAGCCGGTTCGAGCCACGCTGCAACGCCGATGTCACCTCCACCGTGGAGGCCAGTGCGTCGCCTATACGCCCAACCGCGGTATGGGTTCCGATGGCCCGCACTTCGGCCACGCCAACGCCGCGCGTCACGACGGTGCTGGCAAACAGGAAGGCCGTTCCTTCACCGCCCGGCGCACCCATGGGTAGATCGGTCAGCCCCGGTAACTTTTCACGCGGAACGGACTCGCCTGACAGCAGCGACTCGTCTACTGCAAGCTGTCCGCGCAACAGCACTGCGTCGGCCGCAATGCGCTCACCTTCGTGCAGAACCAGCAAGTCACCGCAGACGACGTCACGGCCGGCAATGCGTAGCGTCTGTCCCCCACGTATTACTTGGGCCCGCGGCGCTGAAAGGTCACGCAGCGCTTCCAGAGCGCGCTGCGTCTTGCGTTCCTGCGCCAGAGCCAGACCGACCACGGCAAATACCGAGACCAGCAGGAAAGTTGCTTCGGCCGCATCGCCCAGCATCAGGTAGACGATGCCAGCACCCAGCAGCATCAGGAACATGGGCTCCTTCAGGACACCCAGGGTGATCCTGAGCAGTGACTTGGGATCACTGCCCGGCAATGTGTTGGGGCCTTCAGCGGTGAGTCGGCGCGCGGCCTCGTCGGGCATCAGCCCGGTCAGGCCTTCATGCATAGCCGGTGCGCGCCCAGGAATTTCCGCCCGATTGCTTTGCGCGGTACATCGCCTTGTCCGCAGCCAGAATGAGGGCAGCGGCATCACTACCGTCTTGGGGCCAGAATGCTATCCCGACACTGGCACCAATTGTCATCAGATTTGTACCTATGGAGAAGGGTCGTGACAAGGACTTCACCAGCGCTTGTGCCAGCGCATCTGCCTTGACAAGGTTCTGCAGGTTGGTTCGTAGAACTACAAACTCGTCGCCACCTATGCGGGCCACCAGGTCGTTCTTACGCATAGCAGCACACAGGCGCTGCGCTACCGCCACCAGCAATGCGTCGCCCACCGGGTGCCCGTAGGTGTCGTTCACCGGTTTGAACTTGTCCAGATCAATGAACAGCAGTGCGTGGACGCAGTCCTTGTCTGCGCAGCCGTCAATCGCCGCCTGCACCATCTGCAGAAAATGCGTGCGATTGGGCAGGCCGGTCAGGCTGTCATGGTAGGCCAGATACTGGTTCTGGTCGACTTCGTGTTTGCTATCGGTGATGTCCTGCTGGATCGCCGCGAAGTGGGTGATATGCCCATGTTCGTCAAAAAGGGGTGTGATCGTCTGTTCGGCAGTGAACAGGCTGCCGTCGCGCCTGCGGTTGACCAGCTCGCCGCGCCAGGGGCTGCCCCGACTGATGGTCTTCCATAGCTGGCGGTAGAAGCCTGTGTCTTGCTCACCGGACTGCAGCAATGCGGGCGATTGCCCTAACAGTTCAGTTTGTGTATAGCCGGTCAAGGCACAGAAGGCAGCATTCACCCACACAATTTTGCTATCTGCGGACGTGATCAAGACCGGGTTTGAGATGCCCGCAAGCGCCCGCGCCAGCAGGTCGCGCTGTTCCTCGGTGGGCGGCTGGTCAATGTCCTGGTCTGTCATGGGCCGCTCCGGTTCTGTCATGCAGCGCCAAGTATTGCGCCGCGGGCCGTCGGGGGGCTTGATCTGTATCAAGCCTTCAGGTTTTGTCCTCGTTTAATGCACCGTCATTGTTTTCTCGTCGGGCAGTAACCGGGTTTGTGCTGCTTGGGCGATTTCATGCCATGGTGCCTCCGCATGCCAGCCGGTCATCCATTGCGTGAAGGCATGGACAGGCATGGGTTTGGCAATACCGTAGCCTTGGACCAAGTGGCAACCGATGGAAAGCAAGGCGGCGCCGTGTGCCTTGGTTTCCACGCCTTCAGCAATCACCCGACGGTCGAAAACACGGGCCAGTTGGACCACGGCCTGCACAATCCCGCGGTCGTCGTTGTCTGTGAGCATGTCCCGAACGAAGCTTTGGTCTATCTTCAGCTCATCAACCGGTAAGCGACGCAGGTAAGCAAGGGAAGAGTAGCCGGTTCCAAAGTCGTCCAGGGAAAAATGCACACCCATTAACTTGCACCGAACCACCAGGGCAACTGCCTGTTCCATGTCGTTTAGTGCCGCAGTTTCCAGAACTTCCAGTTCAAAGTTGGCTGGGGGTAGGAGCGGGTGACGCCGTAACGCCTGGTGCAGTTGTTCGCAAAATGCGGGGTGCAGTAGATGGTGTGCGCTGATGTTGACGCTGACCCGCAGATCCAAGCCCTGCAGGTACCACTCTTCAGCCTGTGCCATCGCGGTCTCAATAACCCATTGTCCCAAGGGTTGTTCCAGGCTGCTGCCATTGATATGTTCAATGAACGCAGCAGGCGACAGCACGCCCCTCTCGGGGTGAATCCAGCGAATCAGGGCCTCGGCGCCGTAGACCTGCCCTGTTAGCAGGTCGACCTTGGGCTGGTAGTAGAGTGTGAACTCCTGGTGGTTGAGTGCGTTGTTTAGAACGGATAACATTTTGCTGTGTTGCTGGGCACGGCGATCGCTGTCGGAGTCAAACAGGTGGTAGCGGTTGCGCCCGGATTCCTTGGCCACGTACATAGCCTGATCGGCGTGGCGCAGCAGTGTATCGGCATCTCCATCGTCCAGAGGGTACAACGTGACGCCCAGACTCGCCGTTACGCTGACGCGGGCACCCCCAGAATCCAATTCCACCGGTTTGCTCACAGCCAGCAGTATGCGGTCCAATGCCTGACTGCAGGCCTCTGGTGACTCCATGTTCGCTAGCAGCAGCACGAATTCGTCTCCGCCGACCCGGGCCAGAATGTCTTCGCCGCGAAGCTCGTGAATGAGATTCCGGGCTACGCCTACCAGCAGCGAATCCCCTGCAGTGTGGCCATACTGGTCGTTGATGTTCTTGAAGCCGTCCAGATCCAGAAAGCACACAGCCAGCATGTGCTTGCTGTCAGCGCCCATGTGCAAGGACTGTTCCAATCTGTCAACCAGCAGCCTTCGGTTGGGAAGCGCTGTTAGCGGGTCGAAGTGGGCGATGCGGTTCAGTTGTTCGTCGTGCTCTTTGTACTTGCTGATATCGGTGAACGAGCCGACGTAGTGTTGGACGGCCCCGGCGGCATCACGGACCACGGAAATGGACAGAAACTCAGAGAATAGTTCGCCGTTCTTGCGACGGTTGCAAATTTCTCCGCGCCAGAAGCCGTGCGTGTGGATGGCAGCCCACATGTTGCGGAAGAATGCCGCATCGTGCTGTCCCGATGACAGCATGTGCGGCTGCTGCCCCAGAACTTCCTCCGCTGCATAACCCGTGATACGGCTAAAGGCCGGGTTGACTTTGACAATGCGCTTTTGCGGGTTGACAACCAGAATACCTTCCTGGCTGCTCTCGAATACGGTTGCTGCCTCCAGCAGCGCCAGCTCGGCCTTCTTGCGCTCGGTGATGTCGCGCGAGATCCCGAATAGACCCTTGACGTGTCCCTGCTTGTCCAACACCGGACCTTTGGTTACAAGGAAGATGCGGTCCTGCCCATCTGGAAACGGCAGAGACTCTTCAAGCGTCTGTGTTGCCGCTTGTTGCATCATGGCAAGGTCTGCGGCGATCAGCTCCTTGGCACTGGGTAAAGGGAACAGATGGGTGTCATCTTTGCCAATAATGTCGCTGGGCGATTTGTTCAGCATGCGTGCCCCTGCGGCGTTGATCAGCTGGTAGCGGCCCTGCAGGTCTTTGACAAATACGGCGTCAGATGTGCCAGATATAACCGCACTCAAAAGTTCCTCGTTGTTATGTGCCCTGATCTGCGAGTGGCGGCGCAATTCACTCAGCACGCTGACCACAACGCCATTTAACACTAGCAAGGAAAGCGCCAGCATGTCACGCCCGTCCATAATCCGAGAACCGTGCGACAGCGGATCCATGGCCATTGCGCCGATGGTGGCTATCGCAGTGGCCAACAATCCGGGCAAAAAGCCTCCCAGCAGGGCGCTCAGGATGACCGGCAGAACCAGCAGGATCATCAGGGGGTGTTCCGCATCACCAATCGCCTGGCGTACCAGCAGCATGCTTGTCGGCAAAGCTGCGGCCAGCAGATAGTTTGCCAGACTGGGGCCATGGATATGTTCCTCGCCCCGCGCCACGAATGTGAGAAGGGATCCGCCACCAGTGGTTGGTAGCGCGGAAGCAACCCACAGCGCGATGCGCAGCATGGCGGTGGTGGCCAGCACGAAGAACACGCCCTTGACCGTCGACAGCCATACTATGGAGTGCACGTCGATGAGGCGTGCGAGTAAGTTGTCGGACAGGAATATCCACGCCGAGGCCAGCACGAAATAGCTCAGCGTGCTGTAAAGGATGAATCGCCCCCGCGGACTATCGGGGAGCAGGTTGTTCAGAGTGGTCATGTGTGCTCCCCATTTTTTCTTCTTATGCCGGCCGGGCCAAACGCAAGTTCGGCGTTCTGGCGCTCAAAACTTTGGGTGCAGGGTGGCTTGCGGTTTTGGCGGCACGGCGCAAGTCAACCGCGTCGGCCTGTGCCACCGTTTGGTCCCCCGACCTCAGGCGGAACAGGCGCATGGAGTTGCTCACGCCCCGCACCTGCTCGTTGAGCGCGCTGGCGGTCGCAGCCAACTGCTCTACCATGGCGGCGTTCTGCTGGGTGATGCTGTCCATCTGGGTAACCGCTTCATTGATCTGGGATATGCCCAAGGTCTGCTCGCGTGAGGTATGGCTGATTTCGTCCAGTACCGTGGCAACCTTGTCTACCGCTTGCTGCGCCGATTGCATGCGTGCCAAGGCTTCTTTTGTCTGCTGGCCGCCGGTGGCAACACAGTCGGTAGACTCGCCAATCAGTGTCTTGATTTCGCGCGCCGCAGCCGTTGTGCGTTGCGCTAGCGAACGCACCTCGGTGGCTACCACGGCAAATCCGCGTCCCGCATCGCCGGCCCTTGCCGCTTCCACTGCAGCGTTGAGCGCCAGGATATTGGTCTGGAAGGCGATACCCTCGATCAGGTGAATGATTTCGGTGATCTTGCCTGACGATGTAGCAATGGCTTCCATGGTCCGCGCTACGGTCTGCACCGACTCGTTGGAGCGCAATGCGATCGCGCTGGTTTCGCCAGCCATTTGCGACCCGCGCTGCGCGGCCTGCGCGCTTTGCTGCACTGTGCCGTGGATCTGCTCCATGGAGGCGGCGGTTTCCTCCAGGCTGCTGGCCTGTGCTTCCGTACGGGCAGACAGATCCTGGTTGCCCTCTGCAATTTCCCGCACGGCAACACTGAACTGGTCCAGCTCCTGGCGCACATCACCCACCACCGTGCGAAGATTCACCGACATCTGCATCATGGCCTGCTGTAACTTGCCAATGACACCGTTGGCTCCGACGCGGACTGTGTGCGACAGATCACCCGCAGCCAGTTGGTTGGCATCCAGCAGTACGGATGTCAGCGGACGAATGGTCAACGCACTGATGGACCACACCGCCGCTGCGCCAGCAAATACGGCTAGCAAGGTCAGAACGGGCCACGGCAGTTCCAGCGCCATGCCAGCCAACAACACCAGTGGCATCAGGCATTGCAACGCTATCAGCTTTGCCACAGGCCCTGGTTGAAGCATGCGTTGCAACTTGCCTATCAAGTCATTGCGAAACACGTTCCCTTGACGTAACACGTGGACCAGACGCCCCGAATCGGCCTCGCTCCGCATGCGTTTGTACAACTGCTCCGCGGCGGCAACCTCTTCGCGTTTCGGTGACGTGCGCACTGACAGGTAGCCCGTAATCTGTTGGCCGTCCACCATGGGCGTCGCGTTGGCCCGCACCCAGTAGTATTCGCCGGTCTTGCGACGGTTCTTCACGAGGCCAGTCCAGGGTTGCTTCGCCTGGATCGTGGCCCACATGTCGCGGAAGGCTTCTTCGGGCATATCCGGGTGGCGAACGATGTTGTGTGGCTGACCCAAGAGCTCTGCCGACTGGTAACCACTAACCTCTACAAAGGCGGGGTTGCAGTAGGTAATGCGTCCTTTGAGGTCTGTCACCGAGACCAGAGTCTGGCCCTGCGGGAATGCGAATTCTTGCTGCAGGACGGGTAGGTTTGTACGCATGGTCAAGGCTCCTTGGGGTTTGTTGCCCGCAGTATGGCCAGCGGATACCCAAAACAATTTGACCGGGATCAATTTTCCGATGCAAGGGTTTCAGCCCAGGGTGGCGCGAGCCCAAATGCCCTCAGCTAGACTTGCTGCCGGTCATTTGGGTCCGGCAGAACGACATGTGAAAGGCATTTATGGGGATAGCAGTCTCGTGGATTTCGGTGGGCATGAAGCCTGCCAACGCCGTTCTTAAGCATTTGCTGCTCCGTGATACGGGGATAGCAGTCCAGGAGGGGAGCTGCAAAATAGCCGGTGCCGTGATGCCGAACGGCAGCTTCGTGGTCGTGATGGATGAGTTCTGGCATCCGCTGATCAAACGCTCAACCATGGAAGTACTGTCCAACGAGTGTGTGGTGGTGGGCTGCTCGGAATATGACAACGTCAACACCTCGCTCGCATTCCTCTACCGCGAAGGCCTGCAACAGTGGCAGGTTACGCATACCCTGGATGAGGGTGATGACCACCTGGCAGTGGAGGGTGCGCCGCCGCAGTTGCTCGCAGGCATCCTGGCGCAAGCCAAGAAGGACAGGCGTGAGAAAGGCTACGACGCCGTATTTGGTGTGCCGGCCACGCTTGCGCAGCAGATATGCGGGTTCCGACACCGCCAGCATCCTGAGCTGCGTTTCACGGAGCTGGTCCCGATCCCGGTGCTTGCACACCCGTTCATTGCAGAATCACTGCTCCCGCACGTGGAGGCCGTGCTGCTTGCCAAGGGATTCACCAGGGTAAGCAGCGGTGACGACCACCAGTCATTTGTTGCCAAGACCGACCAAGTAGACATTAGTTGCGACTTTGTGCACGGTGGATATCCCAACGAAGGTGGAGCCTGGATCAACATGCACTTCTCGGTGCTTAACCACTATGTGCAAGCCTTGTCGACCGGCGTTCCCGGGCGAGGGCACAGTCTGACCTACAAAAGAAGATTTGACGAAATCGTTGGATGTTCATCCTTCATCCAGACGGCGGACGATCTGGCGGAGTGGATTGAGAGAATCGACACCAGACTCCCGTCTGTCGTCGAGGGTATGTACAGTATTCGGGGCTTGGACGCACTGGCCAATGACGGCAGCCCGCGCAGGGGTTTCTTTGGAGGACCGACGCTGTCCCACTACGACACCACAACCGGTTTGTCGCGACTGGTACTGGCATACCTTGCCGGCAACCCTAACTTTGAGCGCATGGTGGCCGAGACCGATGCTGAATGCTACGGTGGTGCCAGCCCAAAAAACCCCATGCATGAAGACGTGGCTTATCTGAAAGCACACGCAAAGCCGGTCGGTTGAAACTGCCGCAGCGGTCAATCTGCGAAAATCAGGTAACTCCTTGATTCCGCAGAACAATGACTGAACCCAACCCCTGGCGCATGAGTGTCGCGCCGATGCTCGACTGGACCGACCGCCATTGCCGCTACTTCCACCGCCTGCTCAGCAAGAACGCCCTGCTGTACACCGAGATGGTGACCACTGGCGCGCTGATCCATGGCGATGTGGCGCGCCACCTGCGTTTCAATGCCGAAGAAAACCCGGTGGCTTTGCAACTGGGCGGCAGCGAGCCGGCTGACCTGGCGCACTGCGCCAAGCTGGGCGAGGAGTGGGGTTACGACGAGATCAACCTGAACTGCGGCTGCCCCAGCGAGCGGGTCCAGCGCGGTTCGTTTGGCGCCTGCCTGATGGCCGAGCCGCAACTGGTGGCCGACTGCGTGAAGGCCATGGTGGATGTGGTGGACGTGCCGGTCACCGTCAAGCACCGCATTGGCATAGACAAGACCGAGAGTTATGCATTTGTGCGCGATTTTGTCGGCACGGTCAGCGAGGCGGGTTGCAAGGTCTTCATCGTGCATGCGCGCAACGCATGGCTCAAGGGCTTGAGTCCCAAGGCCAACCGCGAGGTGCCGCCGCTGCGGTACGCGCTGGTGCACCAGCTAAAAGAAGAGTTCCCGCACCTGACCATTGCCATCAATGGTGGCATCAACAGCAATGCGCTGGCGGCGGAGCAACTGCAGCAGGTGGACGGCGTGATGATAGGGCGCGAGGCCTACCACAACCCCTGGATTCTGAGCGAGTGGGACGCTATGTTTTACGGCGCAGCGCCATCCGACATCACCCGCGAATCGGTGGAGCAGCAGATGGTGGATTACATGGCGCGCGAGGCCGCTGAGCATGGCACACCATGGAGCCACATCGCCCGCCACATGCTGGGCCTGCGCCACGGCATGCCCGGTGCGCGGCACTGGCGCCAGGTGTGGAGCGACCACCACCTGAAGACCCAACCCGCGCATGTGGTGATGGCGCAAGCCCACGGGAGCGCCGCACTTGTCGCAGCCTGACGCGGTGGCTACTGCGGCCACTGCCCACCATGCGCACCAGGAGCGTTGGGCGCGGCTGGCCTTGTGGCTGGTGCCCGCGTTATGGGCCGTGAACTACATCGTGGCCCGGCGCGCACCGGGTGTGGTCGAACCCTATGCGTTGGCCTTGGGGCGCTGGGCCCTGGCGGGCCTGCTGCTGGGGTTGGTTGCGCGCCAGGAGATTTGGGCGCAGCGGCGTGCCACAACCGCCGTCTGGTACCAGTATGTGGTGCTGGGCTTTTGCGGCATGCTGGTCTGCGGCGCCTGGGTCTATATCGGCGCCAAGACCACGGCAGCGATGAACATTGCGCTGATCTACTCCGCATCCCCCGTGCTGATCGCGTTGGGGGCCGTGCTCTTCCTGGGCGAGCGTTTTCGCTGGTTGCAGGCGCTGGGCGTGGCAGTGGCGCTTACCGGCGTGGTGCACGTCATCGTCAAAGGGCAGTGGACGGCGCTGAGCCAGGTGCAGTGGGTGGCCGGCGATGCCTGGATCGTGGCAGCCATGGTGGCTTGGGCGGCGTATGCGTTGCTGCAAAAACTGTGGCCCAGCCCCTTGGGTTCTACCGCACGGCTGGCGGCCATTTGTGCCGGGGGTGTGGCCGTTCTGCTGCCCTGCGCGGTGTGGGAGATGTTGCAACCCGGCACGCCTCCATGGTCATGGAGTGCTACTGCTTTGGTCGTGACCGCGGCGCTGGCCCCGGGGCTTGGGGCGTATTGGATTTACGGCTGGGCTCAAAAGATTCTGGGCGCCAGCCGGGTGGCGGTCACGCTGTACCTGGGGCCGCTGTACGCAGCGGTTGCCGCCTGGGGTGTGCTGGGGGAGCCGCTGGGTTGGCACCACGTGGCCGGTGCGGCGCTGATCTTGCCGGGGGTGTACCTGGTGAGCAAACGCTAGTGGTTAAAAGTGCCTCTAGCCCACGTGAAATAAAGGGCTATTGCTATTTAATTGGTAGCGTACGGTGACCGGAATCCCCCGGGAATTTCGTAACTGTCTGTACAAAATCCCGCCGATAGCCGCACTTTTGATTTAATCGGCCGTTTTATTGCTTGCCGGGATAGCGCAATCCGCTGTCCGTTTCTTCTATGTTCTTTCAAATCAGCATGAGGCGCGCCGTGGTGCGCGCTTCAACCCAGTTGGCATCAACTGCGGTTTTGGGTTTGGGCGTTCTATTGGTTGCTTGCGGCGGTGGTGGTGCGGCGCCGGCCCCGTCGGTTGCGGTTTCACCCCCCATCACGACCACCACTACCACTGATGCCACCACTACCACGCCCGTCGTGGCTGCGCCTGTGGCAACCACACCAGTTGTTACTCCACCGGTCCCGCCCACTCCGGTCACCAGCCCGGCGGTAACTGCACCAGTCATCGTTGTGCCGATCGTGCCACCACCCGTAGTGACTCCTGTCGCCACACCGTCCTCCCCCCTGCCAACGCCGCCGCAGATTTTCAGGTCTGCCACTGCCACGGTCAGCTATGACTTTACGGCGGGTGACACTCTGGCTTCCAAGGGCGACTGGTCGTTTGCCAACACCCAGTGGACGCTGAGCACCGTGCCCGGCACCGCGACCAAGGGCATGGAATTCAGCTGCCCGGCATCACTGCCCGGAACGTATTGCTCGCCGGAGCAGCGCTTTGCCATGCCGGCGTCCAGCAGTGTCTGGATCAAGTTCCGGCTGCATGTGCCGGCGCAGTACGCACACCGGTTTGATACCTTTGTTGGCATTCCCGCCGCTGCGATGCAAAACTGGCAGATTGGCGATCAGGTGCGTGCCACCGACGGCCAGACCCAGGGCGTTATCTCCGCCGTGGTGCTGACGCCAAGTGGTGACGTTTCAGAAACCGGCGTTTTCTTGCGCAACCCACACAATGCCTGGAGCAACGACCTGTGGGTAGGCACGCTGCGCAACATGACACGCAATGCAGCCGCAGTCAGCACCAGCCGTGCCATGTGGGCGGGCAACCGCAAGTTGTTGGCACTGTGGACTGATGGGTACTCCGCCCATGGGCTGGGCTCCAGTGTGGTGTGGGAGTTTTGGAACGCCAGTGCCCCGGACAACCAGACCGCCACCGGCAGCGACCTGGCGGTGCACTACTCCAGTGGCAACTACACGGGGGCTGGTCCCCATTTGGGGGCCACCAGCTTTATCACGGCGGCGGACCGTGGCAAGTACATCGACGTGATGGT
Organism: Pseudomonadota bacterium; assembly: GCA_040387325.1. Lineage (GTDB taxonomy): Bacteria > Pseudomonadota > Gammaproteobacteria > Burkholderiales > Burkholderiaceae_C > Allorhodoferax. The sequence goes on from JAZKDY010000049.1 coordinate 21,441, forward strand.
GCACGTGCAACTGTCCTCAACCGCAGGTGCCAAAAACGGTGTGTTGCAAACCTGGCTGCGTCGCCAGGGGCAGGGCCAGTTCACGCAGATCCACAACATTACCGATGCCGATATGGACCCACGCCCCAAGGGCAACCGTGCGGAGTCCAACTTCGTCGGCAGCCCTGCCGACTTGCAGCCGTTCCAGCGCGGTTACCTGATGGGCTGGCAAAACGCGGGTTACGACCAGGCGGTGGGTTTTCATATTTCGCGCGTGGACTACTACCAGCAGCGACCGGTGGAGTTGAACTGATTCGCTGCCCCTGACTACAGATGCCGGATGCTGCAGAGTTTGCTATACAAATAATAGCTGCATCATGATATCCGACGGGGGCTAAAGGTGTATTTGCCAAATGTTTGTCACGCCGCAGCGGACAAACCATTGCTGAAGTGCTCCCGCATGCGCAGCGCGGTCGCTTCGGCATCCCGTGCCAACAGTGCCTGCAGGATCGCCCGGTGCTCCAATAGCGATTCGCCAATCCGCCCGGTCTTCAGCAGTGAGTTGTGGCGGTTCAGCTTCATCACTTTGCGCAGGTCGGCCACCATCTGGTCGCGCCAGCGGTTGTTGGCGATCTCCAGCAGACGCATATGGAAGCGCTCGTTCACCGCAAAGAATCCGTCCGTGTTGGCGGTGCCGGGCAGGGCTGCGGCCTCCAATTGGGCGTGCAAGTCTTTCAGCTCGGCCAGCTCGGCGTCCGTCGCCTTGGTGGCGACCACACCGGCGGCGTCGCTCTCCAGCAGGCTCAGCAGGTGGTACACATCGGCCAGGTCGCTGGCGGACACTTCCGTCACATAGGCGCCACGGCGCACCTTCATCGTCACCAGGCCTTCAGCGGCCAGCACCTTCAGAGCCTCGCGCAGGGGGGTGCGGCTGATGCCGTATTCCTCGGCAATGCGCAGCTCGTCGATCCAGCTGCCGGGCTCCAGCTCACGCTTGAAGATGCGCTGGCGCAGCAGCTCGGCCACTTCTACATAGAGGGCCTTGGGAGCGAGTGAGGTACCGGCGGGGTTGGCGGAGAGTAGGGCGGATGGCATGCGCGCAGTTTAGGTTTCTTTTGTTTGTAAGCTGGATTCAATATTTTGAATCAATAATTATAAATAATGTAAACTAAAAGGCAAGCCAAGACGCTGCCGCAACTGGACCGTTTTCACGAAAACGATCACCATTGCGGCCAACAGGATCACGATATGACTGACAAGAACCCCGAATTCAAAGCCGCCACGCTGGAGGCTTGGGCCAAAGCCGCCGCCAAGTCCGCCCCCGGCGGCAATGTGGACGCCCTGAACTGGATCACGCCCGACGGCATTGCCGTCAAACCGCTGTATACCGCCGAAGACACCGCCAACCTGGCCTACATCAACACCCTGCCGGGCTTCGAGCCCTACTTGCGCGGTCCCCAGGCCACCATGTATGCGGTGCGCCCCTGGACCATCCGCCAATACGCGGGCTTCTCCACCGCCGAAGAGTCCAATGCTTTTTACCGCAAGGCGCTGGCCGCCGGCGGGCAGGGCGTATCGGTCGCGTTCGATTTGGCTACCCACCGCGGCTATGACTCAGATCACCCGCGCGTGACGGGTGACGTGGGCAAGGCCGGCGTGGCGATTGATAGCGTGGAGGACATGAAGATCCTGTTTGACCAGATCCCGCTGGACAAGGTCAGCGTATCGATGACGATGAATGGCGCCGTGTTGCCCGTGCTGGCCGGTTACGTGGTCGCGGCCGAAGAGCAGGGCGTGGCGCAGGACCAGCTCAGCGGAACGATTCAGAACGACATTCTGAAAGAGTTCATGGTGCGCAACACCTACATCTACCCGCCCGCGCCGTCGATGCGCATCATTGGCGACATCATCGAGTACACGGCGCAGCACATGCCCAAGTTCAACTCGATCTCCATCAGCGGTTACCACATGCAAGAGGCGGGTGCCAACCAGGCGCTGGAGCTGGCTTTTACGCTGGCCGATGGCAAGGAGTATGTGAAGACGGCCATCGCCAAGGGTATGGACGTAGACGCCTTTGCTGGGCGCCTGTCCTTCTTCTGGGCCATTGGCATGAACTTCTACCTGGAAGTGGCCAAGATGCGCGCGGCGCGCCTGCTGTGGTGCCGCATCATGAAGGGTTTTGACGCCAAGAACCCCAAATCGCTGATGCTGCGCACGCATTGCCAGACCAGCGGCTGGTCACTCACCGAGCAAGACCCGTACAACAACGTGGTCCGCACCACCATCGAGGCCATGGCCGCCGTGTTTGGCGGCACGCAGTCGCTGCACACCAATTCGTTTGACGAGGCCATTGCGCTGCCGACCGAGTTCTCATCGCGCATCGCCCGCAACACCCAGCTCATCATCCAGGAAGAGACCCACATCACGAACGTGATCGACCCTTGGGCCGGCAGCTACATGATGGAAAAGCTGACCCAAGACATGGCAGACGCCGCCTGGGCCATCATCGAAGAAGTGGAAGCCATGGGCGGCATGACCAAGGCTGTGGACAGCGGCTGGGCCAAGCTGAAGATCGAAGCCGCGGCTGCCGACAAGCAGGCCCGCATCGACAGCGGCCAGGACGTGATTGTTGGCGTCAACAAGTACAAGCTCAAGACGGAAGACGCCATCGATGCGCGCGATATTGACAACGTGGCCGTGCGCGATTCACAGATCGCCCGGCTCAAGGCCATCAAGCAAAAACGCGATGCAGCCCTCGTGGATGCTGCGTTGGATGCTATTACTTCTGCAGCGGAAACCAATTCTGGCAACCTGCTGGACTTGTCCATCCAGGCCATCCGCCTGCGCGCCACGGTGGGTGAGGTCAGTGATGCGATGGAAAAAGCCTTTGGCCGCCACCGCGCCGATACCAACAAGGTCTCGGGCGTGTATGCCGCCGCCTACGACTCCGCCACCGGGGACACCATGGAATACTGGGAGCAGCTCAAGAAAGACATCGCCGGCTTCGCCGAAGCCCAGGGCCGCCGCCCCCGCGTGATGATAGGCAAGCTGGGCCAGGACGGGCACGACCGCGGTGCCAAGGTGGTGGCCACTGCCTTTGCAGACCTGGGGTTTGACGTGGACATGGGCCCGCTGTTCCAGACACCCGAAGAATGCGCCCGCCAGGCGATTGAAAACGATGTGCATGCCGTGGGTCTGTCCACGCTGGCTGCCGGTCACAAGACCCTGGTACCGGCCATCATTGCCGAGCTGAAGAAGCAAGGCGCTGACGACATCGTCGTGTTTGTCGGCGGCGTCATCCCGAGGCAGGATTACGACTTTTTGTACCAGTCGGGCGTCAAGGGCATCTACGGCCCGGGAACGCCCATCCCCGTGAGTGCACGCGATGTGCTGGACCAGATCCAGAAAGCGCTGGGGTGAAACCCATGGCATCCCCTGGTGCTTGGACCCTGGTGCCAGCCAAGGCCGAAGACTTTGAGGCCTTGTTGGCGTTGCGCCTGCGCGCCATGCGCGAGAGCCTGACCCGCTTGGGCCGCTACGACGAGACCCGTGCGCGCGAGCGGCTGGCTGACGGTTTTGTACCTGAGAACACCCACCATATCGAAGTGCAGGGCCAGCGCGTGGGCTTCTTGGTGCTCAAACATTTGTCACACGCTTTCCGCTTGGACCATCTGTACATCGACCCGCCGTGGCAGAACCACGGCCTGGGTGCCAAGGCCATGCGCTGGGTGTGCAAGCAGGCCGATGCCGAGCAATTGCCGGTGGAGCTGTGCGCGCTCAAGGACAGCGATGCCAACCGCTTCTACCTGCGTTGGGGTTTTGCCAAAGTGGGTGAGGGCGAGTGGGACAACGACTACCTGCGCATGCCCGCCACGCCCAGCGTGCGGGCCGTGCGCCGGTTTTGGACCGCTTTGCAGGCGCGTGACTGGTCCAAGGCCCGCTCTCTGCTGTACGACGATGTGCAAACCGTGTGGTGGACCAGTGGTGAACGCATCGCTGGAGCCGACGCGCTGATCGATGTGAATGCCCGTTACCCCGAGGGCTGGACCATCCACCTGCTGGAGGTTGAGCATCTGCAGGACGGGCGTGTCATGTCACTGGCGCGTGTGGACCACCCGCCGCAACAGTTTTTTGCGACTTCGTTCTTTCAGGTCGATGATGGCCGTATTGCCGGTATCGACGAGTATTGGGCCACTGTGGAGGCGCCACCTGCCTGGCGCAACCCGGATGCCTTTGCTGGCATCACCCGTTTTGACCCAAGCGCAGACCCACGGTCCACGATGGCGCGCGCAGCGACAAACCCGCAATGACAGCGCCTGCCCTTCATCCACTGCTGCAGGCTGTGCTGGGAAGTGCGGGTATGGCGCAGCGCCGCGCGGTGGCCAAGGCCATCACGCTGCTGGAATCGACACGCCCCGACCACCGCACGCAGGCCGATGTGCTGTTGACGGCGCTGTTGCCACACACCGGCAAGTCCTTGCGCCTTGGCATCAGCGGCGTGCCTGGCGTTGGCAAGTCGACTTTTATCGAAGCCCTGGGCCTGTATTTGATTGGCAAGGGCCACCGCGTGGCGGTGCTGACCATTGACCCCTCCAGCAGCGTATCGGGCGGCTCCATTCTGGGTGACAAGACCCGTATGGAACATCTGTCGATGCGTGAAGAGGCCTATATCCGCCCCAGCCCTTCGAGTGGCACGCTGGGCGGTGTGGCCGAAAAAACGCGCGAAGCCATGCTGATCTGTGAGGCGGCCGGTTATGACATCGTGATTGTCGAAACGGTAGGTGTGGGCCAGAGCGAGACGGCGGTGCAGGGCATGACGGACATGTTTGTGCTGATGCAGTTGCCCAATGCCGGTGACGACCTGCAGGCCATCAAGAAGGGCGTCATGGAGCTGGCCGATTTGGTGGTTATCAACAAGGCCGATCTGGACCCCGATGCCGCCATGCGGGCACGGGCGCAGATCAGCTCGGGCCTGCGCTTGCTGGGCATGCACGGCAGCCCGGACCATGATCCCCACGTGAAGACCAACTGGCACCCCAAGGTCATCCAGCTCAGTGCGTTGAAGGGCACGGGCGTCGACACGTTTTGGGATTCGGTCACCGAATTCCAGACCCTCAATCAGGCTAACGGCAAGTTGGGCCAGCGCCGCCAGCAGCAAGCCCTGGCCTGGATGTGGGAGCGTATCGACGCTGGCCTGAAGCAGGCCTTCCGCCAGAACCCCGCTGTACAGGCCAGCCTGCCAGAGATGACACGCGCCGTGACCGAAGGGCAGCTTGCAGCATCAACCGCTGCACGAAATCTGCTCGAAGCCCTCGCCAAATCTCATTGATTAGCTACTGAAGTTATAGCAAAACCCCGCAACTATTTTCACAGATTGAAATAAGAAGGACACCATCCATGCAAGACATCCTTGAACAGTTGGAAGCCAAGCGCGAATTGGCACGCCAAGGCGGTGGCGAGAAACGTATCGCCGCCCAGCACAAAAAAGGCAAACTGACAGCGCGCGAGCGGCTGGAAATTTTGCTGGACGAGGGCACGTTTGAAGAGTGGGACATGTTTGTCGAGCACCGCTGCGTGGACTTCGGCATGCAGGACCAGAAGATTCCCGGCGACGGCGTGGTCACCGGCTACGGCATGATCAATGGCCGCCTGGTGTTTGTGTTCTCGCAAGATTTCACGGTGTTTGGCGGCGCGCTGTCTGAGGCCCATGCCGAAAAAATCTGCAAGGTGATGGACCAGGCCATGAAGGTGGGCGCACCGGTCATTGGTCTCAACGATTCCGGTGGCGCGCGCATCCAGGAAGGTGTGGCCTCCCTGGGCGGTTACGCCGACGTGTTCCAGCGCAATGTGATGGCCAGCGGCGTCATCCCGCAGATCAGCATGATCATGGGGCCATCGGCGGGCGGTGCGGTGTATTCGCCGGCCATGACGGACTTCATCTTTATGGTGAAAGACTCGTCGTACATGTTTGTCACCGGACCCGAGGTGGTGAAGACGGTCACGCACGAAGAAGTCACGGCCGAAGAACTGGGCGGCGCCATCACCCACACCACCAAGAGCGGCGTGGCCGATCTGGCGTTTGAGAACGATGTGGAGGCGCTCTTGATGCTGCGCCGCCTCTACAACTACCTGCCCCTGAGCAACCGCGAGAAGGCGCCCGTGCGCAAGAGCGGCGACCCGATTGACCGGAAGGAGTTGAGCCTGGACACCCTGATCCCGGACAACCCCAACAAGCCTTATGACATGAAGGAGCTGATCGTCAAGACCGTGGATGATGGCGATTTCTTTGAAATCCAGCCTGAGTACGCCAAAAACATCATCATTGGTTTTGCGCGCATGGACGGGCAGACCATTGGCATCGTGGCCAACCAGCCGCTGGTGTTGGCCGGTTGCCTGGACATCAAGAGTTCCATCAAGGCGGCGCGTTTTGTGCGTTTTTGTGATGCCTTCAATATCCCCGTCATCACCTTTGTGGATGTGCCTGGGTTCATGCCCGGCACGTCGCAGGAGTACGGCGGCATCATCAAACACGGTGCCAAGCTGCTGTATGCGTATGCCGAGTGCACGGTGCCCAAGATCACGGTCATCACGCGCAAGGCGTATGGCGGTGCGTATGACGTGATGGCGTCCAAACATTTACGCGGTGATGTGAACCTGGCCTGGCCCAACGCCGAGATTGCGGTGATGGGCGCCAAGGGTGCGGTGGAGATCATCTTCCGGGAAGACAAGGGTGATCCGGCCAAGCTGGCTGCGAAAGAGGCGGAGTACAAGGCGCGTTTTGCGAACCCGTTTGTGGCGGGCGCGCGGGGGTTTATTGATGATGTGATCTTGCCTTCGGAGACCCGTAAGCGCATTTGCCGGTCGCTGGTGATGTTGAAGGACAAGAAGCTGGAGAACCCTTGGCGCAAGCACGGGAATATTCCGCTCT
>JAZKDY010000050.1:0-12943 GCA_040387325.1 Pseudomonadota bacterium
AAAAGGGTGACCTGGCCAACTGGATGATCCCCGGCAAGATGGTCAAGGGCATGGGCGGTGCCATGGACCTGGTGGCGGGCGTGAAGCGCGTCATCGTGCTGATGGAACACGTGGCCAAAAAGAAGGACGGTACCGTTGACCTGAAGATACTGCCCAACTGCACGTTGCCATTGACCGGTGTGGGTGTGGTCGACCGCATCATTACCGACCTGGCCGTGATGGATGTGACCCCTGCGGGGCTCAAACTGGTGGAGCTGGCGCCAGGTGTGAGCCGCGAAGACGTGCAGGCCAAGACCGGCGTGACACTGATCTGATGGTGCTGGGGTAGACCACTAGCGTTTTACCCCACGGAAACGCAAAATGCGCTGAAACCCCGAGTAAGATAGCGCGAACTATTACACCGGGGGATTCATGTCCAGAGCGCTCAAAATCCTGATGTTCATTTACTTCGTGGTGTTTGTCACCACGGGTACGTTCATGGTTCTCATCGTGAACGCCGACGAAGGTTCCGCCCCCTGGATCGGGCTCCTGGCCCGCAACCACGGCATCGTGTTTGTATGGCACCTGGCGTGCTGGATGACACTGGGCATGTTCTCCAACTACTACTGGGACCTGTTCAACATGGGCAAGGGCCTGGACGCGGTGCAGGTCGAGCGCATCATCCTGCCCCTGCTGGTCTCACCCATCGTGTTTTACCCCACCTACAACCTGTGGCTCAGCAGCAGCTCGCAAAGCTACATCCTGTTTGAAGTCATCGCCTTCCAGAGCGGCTTCTTCTGGCAGGCGCTGTTCACCAAGGCCAAGCCTCTGGACCAGGCCACGGTGATTCCCTGGTCAGTCAATAACAACGGCGCAGCCCGCAGTGCGCCAGCCAAATCGGTGGGTAGTTCTACAGCGGTTAGCTGAGCGAAATACGGTTTTATCGTTGAACTCATCGGGGTTGAGCCAGGCGGTCTCCACAATGTGTTCACGCACAGCCTCTTCAGCGGAACAACTGAGATAGCCGCCGATTAGCTTGCTAATGAACCAGACCTTGCATTCCCGTCTTGCTTACTCACTTGCCTTGTGATGGCGGACCATCAGGATGCGCATCAGCTGATCCAGCGCTCAAAAAAGCGTTTGCGCGCGGGCGGTTGGGGTCGTGGAACAGACGCCAGGGTTGGGTCAATCAGCGCGACCAGATCCGCGGGTTTCCGACATGGCAGGCCATCGCCTCGATCTCAGACCGCAGGTGTGGGTCTGCACCATGTTCCAGCAGCAGTGCCGCAGCCTCGCGCTGGTTGGCCAGGATGCAGGCCACCAGGGGTGTGCACATGTATTCGGGGTGTTGGTAGTTGGCATCGACACCGGCCACCAGGTGGTAGCGCAGTACCGCCATATTGCCGTCGACGGCGGCGTCAAACATCTCTTTCCAGTCACCTGAGGACATCTGTGCTTGCTCCGTTGTATGGATGCACCAGTGTATGCCCTCAAGCGGCGGACGATCGGTTCACCAGCCTGCGCGAAGCCACCGCCTGTTTCACCCAGCCCAGACGGAACCAGCGTGCGGCCATGATGCCGCCGCGCACCCATTCATCCAGCGCGTAGGCTATCCACACGCCGGTGAGCCCCAGGCCGAAGTGGATGCCCAGCAGCCACGAGCCAAAGCCCATCACCAGCACCATGGACGCCGCGCCGGCCACGACCGGAAAACGGGCGTCGCCGGCCGCCCGCAAAGCGGTGATGATGACGATGTTGCAGGTGCGACCCGGTTCGAGCAAGACGGTAATCCATAAAAGGGTGGTGGCCTGGGCAATGATGATCGGGTCGTGGGTGAACAGGCGCATGGTCCACGGCGCAGTTGCGGCAGTCAGTATGGCGATAACCATCGAAATACCCAGGCCCCAAAACAGGCATTTGCGAACCAGCTTCCAGGCGGACCTGAGTTCACCTGCGCCTATCAAATGGCCTACCAGAATCTCACCAGCAAACCCTAGCGCCACCGTGGATAAAACAATCACGTTCATGACCTGCATGGCATAACCCTGTGTTGCCAGCGCACTTGTACCCATGGCCGACACTACCGAGACGGAGACCAGCATGGCGACGCGGTAGGCAATGTTCTCCGCCGCGCCCGGAAGGCCAATGGCAATAGAGCTGCGTAAGGTATCCCAGCGCACTACAACAGCATCCCGACAACTGGGATACAGCCCCAGCACTCCACGCCACAGCCAGAGATGCACGCCCAATCCAAAGGCCCGGCTGACAGTCAGGGCCAGTGCAAAACCCAGCATGCCCATGGGCGCCAGCGGCCCCATGCCCAGCATCAACGGAAAACACAGTGCCATGTGCACGGCATGCATGGACAGAATGTTGAGCATGGTTTCACGTGTGTGCAGGTGTGAGCGCATGACAGCGGCCATGCTGGCATTAAAAGCGTCCAGAAACAGGGCGAAGGCCAGCACATGCAGGTAGGGGGTGGCCATGGCGCGTACATCCGGCGCGGCCTGCATCGCGGTGAGCAATGGTCCCGTGGCGATAAACAGTACCAGTGCGCTACCCAGACCCAACCAGGTGCTGGCGCCCAGGCTGGCCAGCGCGGTGCGGTCGGCATCGCGGCGGTTGCCAGCGCCCAGGTTTTGCGTGATAACCACGCCCACGCCCATGCTGATGATGCGAAACAACAGAAAGAAAGTGCCCTGCACCTGATTGGCCAGACCAAACGCAGCCGAAGCCGTGTCAGACTCTTTGGATACCAGCCACATCCCCAGAAACCCCACACCAAATCCCAGCACCAGCTCGGCCATCAATGGCCATGCAATTGCAAGGACCCGCGGTTTTTGTACCGGCTTGTCGTTCGAAGTTTTGGGCATCCGGTGTGTTTGTGGAAGAGTAAATTTAAGTAGTAATAGTACAACTTATAAGGGGAAACCCTCGATACATAAGAGATATTTATTCCAATCGACTACAAAATTGGTGTTTTTGTTGTGTTGTATTACTACTTTTTGGCGGATATACTCCGTGTGCCCCGTTCGTCAGGACCGGCGCAGTGAATCACAAGGAAACCGCAGGCAGCGTGCGCAATGGAGGTACTAGGTGGCAGATGTCAAGTTATCGGGTGTGGGCAAATCGTTTGGCGACATCAACATATTGCAGGGCATAGACCTCCACATCCGTGACGGTGAATTCGTCGTGTTTGTGGGCCCCAGCGGCTGTGGCAAGTCCACGTTGTTGCGCATGATTGCCGGCCTGGAAGACATCAGCAGCGGCACGCTGCACATTGGTGATCGCTTGGTCAACGACGTACCACCGGCCGAGCGCGGTATCTCCATGGTGTTCCAGTCGTATGCGCTGTACCCGCACATGAACCTGTACGACAACATGGCCTTTGGCTTGCAGCTCAAGAAAATGCCCAAGGCTGAAGTGGACCGCCTGGTGCAGAACGCGGCCAAAATCCTGGGCATCGAACACCTACTGGACCGCAAGCCCAAGGATTTATCCGGTGGCCAGCGCCAGCGTGTGGCCATTGGCCGCGCCATTGTGCGCAAGCCCGAGGTGTTCTTGTTTGACGAGCCTTTGTCCAACCTGGACACGGCCTTGCGCGTGCGCATGCGTTACGAGTTCGCCAAGCTGCACGCTGATTTGAAGACCACGATGATTTACGTGACGCACGACCAGGTCGAGGCCATGACGCTGGCCGACCGCATCGTTGTGCTGTCGGCCGGCAAGTTGGAGCAGGTGGGTTCACCGCTGGACCTGTACGAGCATCCTGAGAACCTGTTTGTGGCGGGCTTCATCGGCTCGCCCGGCATGAACTTCATCGCGGCAGAGTTTGTGTCCAGCAATGCTTCGGATGTGACCGTGCGGCTGAACGATGGCGCGCTGATCCAGTGTGCGGTGAGTGCCCCCACGGCCAAGCCCGGCGACAAACTTACGCTGGGGATTCGCCCCGAACACATCACCCGCACGCCGTGCGCCAACCGCCTGACGGCGACGGTGACCTTTGTCGAATCCCTGGGCAGCGTCACCCATGCTTACTGCGCCTTCCCGGGTGTGCAGGAAGACCTGACGTGCGAGCTGACCGGCATGGTGCGCGTGAAGGCCGGCGATACGCTGGAGCTGGGTGTGGAGCCGGACCGCTGTTACCTGTTTGACGCGGCGGGCCACGCCTTCCTGCGCACGGTCGCTGCGCACGAGGCGGCATGATGGGTCAGCGCATGGTTTTTTGGGGACTGGTGGTGGTGATGGCCGTAGCGGCGGCACTGCCTGTGCAAGCGGCAGATGCCCCCAAGCTGCTGGTCTGGATCAATGGCGACAAGGGTTACAACGGCCTGCAAAAGGTAGGTGACGCCTTTGCCAAAGAGTCTGGCGTGACCGTGGTGGTGCAACACCCCGAAGGCGCACCTGACAAGTTCCAGGCCGCCGCCGCGGCTGGCAAAGGCCCCGACATTTTTTGCTGGGCGCATGACCGCGCGGGTGAATGGGCACGCTCGGGCCTGATCGTGCCCGTGCATGCACCCAAACGTGTGCGTGAAGCGATTGACGATTCCGCATGGAAGGCCTTTACCTACAAGGGTCAGGTCTGGGGTTACCCGCTGGCCATTGAGGCGGTGGGATTGATCGTCAACCGCGATCTGGTGAAGACCGTGCCCACCAACTTTGACGAGGTCATGGCCCTGGACAAGGAGCTGGCCAAGCGTGGCAAGAAAGCCCTGCTGTGGGAGTACAACAAGGCGTATTTCTCGTGGCCGCTGCTGGCCGGCAACGCGGGCGAAGTGTTTGGGCGCACTCCCAGTGGCGAGCTGGATCCGTCGGTGGTCAACGTCAATTCCGATGGTGCACTCTTGGGTGCCAAAATGGTGTCGCGGCTGATCGAAGAAGGCTACATGCCGCGCGGTGCGCGTTATGCCGAAATGGAAGCCGGCTTTGCGCGTGGCGAGGTGGCGATGATGATCACCGGCCCCTGGGCTTGGGACAACGCACGCAAGGCAAAGATCAACTTTAGCGTGGCACCGGTGCCAGCGGTGGTACCCGGCAAACCGTCAAAATCTTTTGTAGGTGTGCTCGGTTGCATGGTGGCCGCACCCAGCAAGGTCAAGGACATTGCGCGGGAGTTCATCGAGAACCACATGCTGCGCGTCGAAGGCCTGAAGACCATCTCGGCCGACGTTCCGCTGGGTACCCCGGCCAACAAGGCCTACTTTGCCGAGCTCTCCGGCGACGCGAATATCCGCGCCACGATGGAGAACGCCCGCACCGGTGTGCCCATGCCCAACATCCCGGAGCTGGGCCGCTTCATGACGGCAATGGACGCCGCGCTGGAAGCCATTACCCAGGGTCGCCAATCTCCCAAGGACGCGCTGGACGGCGCGGCCGCACGCATGCTGGCGAAGTGATATGACGAGCACTACAAGCACTTCCTCTTCTGTGGTTTCCCGGGTGGTGGCTGTACTCGCAGCCGTTGGCCTGTTGTGGCTCACGTTTGCAATCTACACCAGCGGCCAAGCAGTGTGGGCTGCACTGGTACTGAGCCTGGGCGCCTTGAGCCTGTACGTGTATGTGTCGGCCAAAACACTGGCCTGGCGCTACCTGTTTCCCGGCGTCATGGCCATGCTGGTGTTTGTGGCTTTCCCTTTGGTCTACACCATACAGATTGGTTTTACCAATTATTCGGCCAACAACCTGCTCAGCGAAGACCGTTCACGCGACTACCTGCTGGAGCAGGCCGATGTCAATGAATCAAGGGGCTATGCCTTCAGCGTGCATGCGGACGGCAGCAATGTGCGCCTGGTGCTGACGCCTCAAGGTGATGCTGTGGAGGGCGAGCGCTACATCTCCGCGCCCTTGTCGCTGGAGAAAGTCTCCACCACTGCGATGGTGATGCAGCCCTTGGCGACTGGCACGCAGTTGGGCCAAGCCTACAACCTGCGCCAGACCATTGCGCACCGCGATGCGCTGATGGCCCTGCGTCTGGACCTTCCCAATAAGAGCACGCTGTTGTATGCCGGTCTGCGCGAATTCGCCGTGTTCGAGCCCTTGTGGCAGGCGCAGCCGGATGGTGCGCTGAAGCGCCTGGCCGATGGGGCACTGTACCTTCCCAACCGCGACACCGGTTTCTTTGAAGACTCCAAGGGCGACCGCCTGCAACCCGGCTTCAAGGTCGGTGTGGGGCTGGCCAATTACGCCCGCCTGTTTGGTGATGCCGACATGCGCGGTCCCTTTGGCTCGATCTTTGTCTGGACCGTGGTATTTGCCGGGTTGACCGTGCTGTTTGCCACCGCCATTGGTATGACCCTGGCGGTGCTGCTGAACTGGGAGGCGCTCAAATACCGCACGCTGTACCGCACGTTGCTGTTCCTGCCGTACGCCGTGCCGGGCTTCATCTCCATCCTGGTGTTCAAGGGTTTGTTCAACCAGAATTTTGGTGAGATCAATGCCATTCTGAATGCCGTGTTTGGCATCAAACCTGCCTGGTTTGCCGACCCGTTGCTGGCCAAGATCATGATCTTGATCGTCAACGTCTGGCTGGGTTATCCCTTCATCATGGTGCTGTGCACGGGGCTGATCAAATCCGTGCCGGCCGATTTGTACGAGGCATCGGCCATTGCCGGTGCCGGGCCACTGACCAACTTCTGGCGCATCACCGCACCGCTGATCGTCAAACCCTTGATGCCTTTGCTGATCTCGTCGTTTGCGTTCAACTTCAACAACTTTGTGCTGATCAGTCTGCTGACCGATGGCCGGCCAGATTACCTGAACACCAAGCTGCCAGCGGGCACCACGGACATTCTGGTGTCGTACACCTACCGCATTGCGTTTACCGATGCCGGCGCCAACTTTGGCCTGGCGGCAGCCATATCGACCGTCATCTTTTTCCTGATCGCCATCCTGTCGCTGGTGAACCTGAAGCTGTCGCAATCCAAAGATACACCACGCAAGGGAGGGCACTAGCCATGGCCGTTGTTACCGGTAAAAGCCAACGCTGGCGTGTGGTCGCAGCGCATGTGGGCTTGTGGGTGCTGATCGCCATCACGCTGTTTCCGTTGCTGGCGGTGGTGTCTATCTCGCTGCGGCCTGGCAATTTTTCCACCGGCTCGCTGATCCCCACCGAGATCAGTCTGGAGCACTGGAAGCTGGCGCTGGGCTTTACGCATACACAGGCCGACGGTGTGGTGGTGCAGCCGCCGTTTCCGGTGATGTTGTGGTTGTGGAACTCGATCAAGATTGCCACCATCTCGTCGCTGTTGATCGTGGCTGTGTCCACCACCGCGGCCTATGGTTTTGCCCGCCTGCGCTTTCGTTTCAAGTCCACCATCTTGAACAGCATGCTCTTGCTGCAGATGTTCCCGGTAGCCGTGGCCCTGGTCGCCATCTATGCAATTTTTGAAGCGATTGGTGGCTTCATTCCCTGGCTGGGCATCGAGACCCATGGCGGGTTGATCGTGGCCTACATCGGTGGTGTGGCCATGCACATCTGGACCATCAAAGGTTACTTCGAAACCATACCGACCGAGATCGAAGAGTGCGCCAAGGTGGACGGCGCCACGTCGTGGCAAACCTTCTACCGCGTGCTGCTGCCTATGGCGGTGCCGATTCTGATGGTGGTGTTTGTGCTGGCCTTTATCGGCACCATCATCGAATACCCCATTGCCTCCGTGCTGCTGCGTGAAGAGCCCAACCTGACGCTGGCCGTGGGCTCCAAATACTACCTGTACGAACAACGCTACCTGTGGGGCGACTTTGCCGCGGCGGCCGTGTTGTCGGGCCTGCCGATCACACTGGTGTTTCTGGCCGCGCAGCGCTGGATCGTGTCGGGGCTGACCTCGGGCGGCGTCAAAGGTTAGACGCCGCACCACAGGCGCAATTTCGTTCAATACAAAAACCTGCGCCGTCGCAATACTGCCCACCAGATCAACTGGAAGGGGAGTGCGTTATGCAAGCGGTGTGGGTTTCTATGGCGGTGTTCGCGCTGGCCGGTGCCATTTCTCCCGGGCCGGTCAATGTGATTGCGTCGGCGCTGGGCGCGGCCCAGGGTTTTGTGCGTGCGCTGCCGCATGTGCTGGGTGCCACGCTGAGCTACTGCGCGGTAGTGTGGTTGATGGGCAGCAGCCTGCAAGTGCTGCTGGTGGCCTACCCGCAGATTGCGCAGGTCACGCAGTATGTCGGCGCCGCCTACCTGTTGTACTTGGCGATCCGCATCGCACGGTCAAAACCCAGTCTTCCTGGAGTCGAATCCCATGTGGCCACCCCACTCAGTGTCTGGACGCGGGGCCTGCTGCAAGGTGTGCTGACCCAGTCACTCAATCCCAAGGCCTGGCTGGTGGCACTGTCCGGCGTCAGCCTGTTTGTGCCCGAGGGCTCCGACCACACCGCGCGGCTGCTGGCGTTTTGCGCCATCTCCGGTGTTGTGTGTTTTGTGTCGGTGGCGGCCTGGGCGGCGCTGGGGCGTTTGATACGCCTCTGGCTGGCCCACGCGCGGTACCAGCGCCTGTTCAACCGGGTGCTGGCCGCACTGCTGGTGTTCACGGTCTGCAACATGCTGGCGCAGACCGGTTGAGTTGCGGGGCAGCGTTCGGTTTAGTATGGTGGCCATGCCCACGTTCAAGCCCGCTGCGCACCACTTTGTCCGTCACCCGGGTTTGCCGCACCTGGAACTGCGCACGGCCACCAGCTCGCGAGATTGTTACCAGACCCACACCCACGACGAATATTCCTTTGGCATCATTGATGCGGGCCAGGCCGTCTACACCCACGGGCCAAACAGCACGGCCTTGAAACCCGGCATGACCGTGATGATGGAGCCCGGCCTGGCACACGCCTGCAACCCCGACGCCCAGCAGGCATGGTCTTACCGCATGTTGTTTGTGGACGCGCAGTGGGTGCACCAGAGCTTTCTGCCGTTGGCCGGTGCCACACACCCGACGCGGCTGCAACTGGCCCAACATTCCACCGACAAGCCCGCGGTGTACCTGGCGCTGGGCCGCATTGCCGATGCCCTGGTCCATCGCAGCACGGATGCTCTGGAGGTAGACGAATGGCTGCTCACCTTTATTGCGCAACATGCACTGGTGCCCCGTGTGACCACCACCCAGCCCGGTGCGGATGAACAGGCCGTGCACGCGGTGCGCGCGCTGATCTGCGCGCAGGTGGAACGCGATTTGTCGCTGGCGCAACTGGCGCAGGCCAGCGGTTTGGATGCCTACCAGCTGATACGCAAGTTCAAGCAGGCTTTTGGGCAAACCCCCCATGCCTTCCAGATAGACCAGCGCCTGAACCGGGCCAAGACGCTGCTCAAGCAGGGCGCTGGGTTGGCGGATGTGGCGCACCAATTGGGTTTTGCGGACCAGGCCCATTTCCAGCGCCACTTCAAAAAGCGGCACGCCACCACACCCGGCAACTACATGGGCTAAACCATCGTGCCAGGCCTGTTCCCACCGACCCCCTGGCTGCGCGCTGGCTTGTGTGCACTGGTGCTGCTCAGCGCCAGCGCCAGTGCCCAGGCGCCGGGTGATGTGCGCATTGCGCTGGTGATTGGCAACGCCGCCTATCCCGATGGTGCGGCGCTGGGCAACCCCGGCAACGATGCCACCGCCATGGCCACTGCCCTCAAAGGCCTGGGCTTCAAAGTGGTGGAGGTGCGTGATGGCAAACGTGAGCAGATGGCCCAGGCCATAACCACGGTGCGCGACCAGCTCCAGGGCAAGCAGGGCGTTGGCATGTTGTACTACGCAGGCCACGGTGTGCAGTACGACTGGCGCAACTTCATGGTGCCGGTGGATGCCCGGCTGCAGGACGCGGCCGACATTCCGGCACAAACAGTCGATGTGGGTGGTGTGCTGGATGCCTTCAAGGCCGCCGGCAACCGTCTCAACCTGGTGGTGCTGGACGCCTGCCGCGACAACCCGTTTGACAACAAACTGGCGACCAAAGGCCTGGCCCCGGTGGATGCACCACCGGGTACCTACATGGCCTTCGCCACCACACCCGGCAACGTGGCGGCAGATGGTGACGACCAGACATCTGCCAACGGCCTGTACACCCGTTTTCTGCTGCAGGAACTGCAAAAACCCCTGGCCCGTGTGGAAGATGTCTTCAAGCGTGTTCGCCTGCAGGTGCGCTTGCACAGCGGGGGGCGCCAGATCCCGTCGGACAGTTCCAACCTGGACGAAGCCTTCAGTTTTGACACGGGTTTTGCCAAGGCCCAACTTGAAAGTGCCAGCCTGCGGCAGCAGCGGTATGACGCCGAGAAAGCGGCGTGGGACCGCATCAAGGCGTCCCGGCAGGCAGCCGACTTCTTTGGCTTCCTGCAGCGTTACCCCAATGGCTTCATCAGCGAAATGGCGCAGTTCCGTGCTGACCAGCTGCAGCGGCCACTGCTGGTGACCCAGCGCCGGCGCGACGGCATCACAGCGCTAGCCAGCGGCACCAACCGGTATGCCCAGGGCGACCAATACACCCTGCTGACCACGGACCTGCTGACCGGCATCGTGCGGCGCGATGTCCAAACCGTCACTTTTGCCGACAACAACCGGGTCGAAATCAATGGTGGGGTCACGGTGTACGACCAGATGGGGGCCCTGGTAAGCGACGACTCGGGCGTCAAGGACCCGCCCACCATGATGGTCCCGGCCGACATTTCCCTGGGCAAACGCTGGAGCGCTTCTTTTGTGAACCGCATTGCGGGCTACAACGCGCGGGTGAACCTGGATTTCAAGACCGTGGCGCTGGAAGAGCTGGACATACCCGGTGCCCGCATCAAGACCTACAAGGTGGATATTGATGGCTTTGCCAACGTGGGTGGCGCCAATGGGCACTTTACCGGCACGTTGTGGATAGAACCGACCACCATGCGCCTGGTGCGCTACGACCGCATGCTACGTGGGGGCAACCGGATTGCGGATTCCAGCAGCCAGGTGGTGGTGGACTACATCCCTGCGCCGCGGTGAAAGGATTGAGAATTGCTATGTATTTAATAGCTATACAGTTTTATTTGGCGGGGGCTGCAGCCTGATTCTTCATATGAAGACTATGGCTTGGGTGTGTTGCCACCTGCCGCAGTAAAAAACGTCCACATCACATCGTTGGCCGATAACGCCTGTGACGGGGCCTCGCCCGCCCGCGCCTTGTGGCCGCCCGGCCAGGAGTGCCCCCCGCTGTCGGTTACACAAAGCTGAACGCTGGTGTTTCCCTGGCAGCTTGTATAGCGGTCGCAATAGGCGCCTGCCGTCGTGAGCGTGCGCTGGGGCGTGGGCCTGCAGCTGTTCTGCGCCACCCATTTTGATACTGTTGCCGGCACGGATGTAAAGTCTGTCACCTTGCTCACATCGCCAAACTTGCGGCCCGCGCCCCCGTTGTAGAGCACGCGGTCATCGTTTTGGGCATGGATATGCAGGATGGAGATGGCGTTCCGGGGCGTGCACTGTGTGGTGTTGTCGGTACCGGCCACCGCGGCGATGGCGGCAAAGGTGTCGGGCATCTCGCAGGCCAGGCGGTAAGCCATCATGGCGCCGTTGGACATGCCGGTGGCGTAGATGCGCCTGAGGTCTATATGGAGCTGCGCACTGACGTCGCGGATGACCTGGCGCACAAAACCCACGTCGTCCACATTGCGGTCGCGTGCGTCGGCGCAGCAGTTACCAGCATTCCAGGTGGCAAATTTGCCCGATGGCAGCTTGCTGAATCCATTGGGGAACACCGCCACAAAACCCGCAGCCTCCGACTTGCTGATCAGACCGTAGTTTTCGTCCGATGCCTGGTAGTCCATATTGCCGCCCCCACCGTGGAACGCCACCAGCAGCGGTATGGGGCTGGCCGCGTTGTAACTGCGCGGCACATGCACGGTGTATTTGCGGGTCAGTCCGTCGTGCTCCAGTGTGAATGTGTAGTCGCCGGGCTGCTCCATTTTGGGGCCGCTGGCGGAGGGCGTTGGAGTGGCCGCCTTGGCCTGTTGTCTGGCCTGCCGGCGCTCCTGGATGCGCTCCCGCAGGCTTGGTGAAGCCGAGCTGTCCTGCGCCACCGCGTGGTGTGTAACGACCAGCAGGCTGCAAACCAGCACCGCAAACGCAGTGCCCAACGGCAGGATTTTGTGTGTGGTGTTCATCGTGAGTGTCCCCGTGTCACAGAAACCAGCACCACGGCGGAGAAAAAACACGCCAGCGCAGCCCAGGTTCGCACCAGATTGGCCTCGTTCCAGTTGTCCCGCGCCACAGCCCAGTCGCCGGGAGGGCTGGCGGCCTGCCAGGTTGCCAGGGCATCGTTGATGGGGACGTTGACCGAGCGTGTCAGCCAGAACACCGCGCCAAAATAGACCAGGGCGATGGCCAGCCACGCGACGCCGATCCGCCGCTGGCCGCACCAGAAAGCCGTGAGCGCCGCGGCGAAAGGCAGCAGTGCCGAGCCAAAGTAGGTAGCCCCAAACGTCGCGTTGCGGACCACGCGGTTGATCCATTGTTGTGTGGTGATGTAGCCCGACGCGTCGAGATTTGCCATCGCCGGAACCACATCAATGGCAAAGGCGTAGAAGAAGCCGGCCATGACGCCGAGCAGGCAGGTGGCCAGCAGGCCACAGACGTACGCAGCGTGGTGGCGCATGGACGTTTACTGCGCCGATGGTTTGCTGTCCCGGGGAATGGCATAGGTGCCCACCACATGGGCTACCACCGCGTCGCTGCCTTCGGAATACAAAGACACTTCGCCCACCGCCAGGGTCTTGCCCACCTTGATGAGCTTGCAGACACCAATCACCGCGCGGTCGCCAGCGGGCTTGCGCAGGAAATTGATGTTGAGGTTGGTGGTGACCGCCAGCGGCACGATGCCGATTTCGCCCAGGATGGCGACGTAGAGCGCAACATCCGCCACCGCCATCATGACCGGGCCCGACACCGTGCCGCCTGGGCGCAATTCGCCGGCGCCCACCGGGTGCCGGATCGTGGCGCCCATGTTGCCCACGGCTTCAATGGTGCAT
>JAZKDY010000050.1:12953-15719 GCA_040387325.1 Pseudomonadota bacterium
GTGTTTGGGGGAATTCCTTGATGAGGAAGGCGCTGAGTTCGGATTGGGTAGGCATGGATAAAAATGGTAGGAGGATGTGATTCCAGTTTATCCGGGCGCAGCCTTCTCACTGCTGGCCGGATGGTTCTGTGTCCGGCTTGAACACCAGCAGGTCTCCCGGCTGGCACTGCAGGTATTCACATATCGCCTGCAGCGTGTCAAAACGCACACCCTTGACCTTGCCCTGCTTGAGCATCGACAGATTGGCTTCAGTGATGCCGATGTATTCGGCCAGGTCTTTGGATTTGGCTTTGCGTTCGGCCAGTATGACGTCGAGTTTGACAATGATGGGCACGGTGCGGGGCGTCCTGTCTAGATGATCTGGGCGTTGTCTTCCGCCAGTTCGACGGCGCGGGTCATGGCATGGCCCATCTGCCACACGATGCCGGAGAACAGCAGCACCAGCAATTGCTGCGCACCCAGGCTTACCGTCAGAACCCTTTGGCCTGCCGGTGCGCCCAGGGTCAACAACAACACGATGGCAGTGGGCGCCAACAGCCCGGCGCTGCTGGATGCCAACAAGCCTGCCGCAAAGCCGCGCAGGTGCCGCACGGTGCCCAGACTGAAGGTTTCTCCGCGCGCAAAACCGCGGAAACACTGGTGCGCCCGCCACAGGGCATAAGCCACGGCGCTGACCGGCAACAGGCTGGTACACACGGCTGCCACATGCTGCCAGGCGGCCACCGGCAGGCTCTCCAGGCTGGCACCGGAGGGCAGGCGTATACCCAATTGCACCAGCATGGCCACCGGCGACGTTTGCAGCGCACCGATTAGCGCAGCGATGGGCAGCAGCACGGCCAGCGCCAGGCAGGCACAGGCTACAAGTTTGCTCAAGCCCTGGTTGTTGCCGATGGACGGGTCAGTTGGCAATGGGTTCATGGTGCATCTCGAAAACGGAAAAGTCTTGTAAAATTATCGTAAAACAATAATAATTTACTCTATTACATTTATTTTAACGAAAGTCAGAGCATGAAAACCTACCTTTTCTGCAAGGGCAGCGCCCTGTTCTTGTCCCTGCTTGTGGCCTTGTTCTGCCTGGCCGGTTGTGCCGACACCCATTGGGAGCGCGCCTTCTACCAGGGCGCGCGCCAGGGCAGCGCGCAGTGCCAGCTGGCGCGCAAGCCTACCGACCCACCGTGCGCCGAGTTGCTTGGCTACGACCATTACGAGCGGGAGCGCGCCAAGGCCCGCAATGGCCCAGTGCCATCGACCCTGCAAGAAGCCGCTAAGGAGCAGCAGCCATGAGGTGGATACGCAGTGTGTGCGCCGGCGGGGTGATGCTGGTGCTGGCGGCCGGGTGTGGCGGTACGGGTGGGTCTGCGGCTGGCCCGGCGGCTGTGTCCACAGGCCTGTCGTGCCAGGGGGCCTTGCCATTTGTCGGTGCACCGCTACACGCCGCCCCGCCTGCCAACCTGTTACCGGCGACGAGCGCGGTGACGGTAGGGGCGGCAGATGCCAACCGGCCTTTGCCCGACACACTCACCGCCTTGCTGGACCAGCAGGTGCGTGACATCTTGTCAAAGACTGGTGCACCTGCGGTAACGGCCGCCATCACCATTCCCGGCCTGGGTCGCTGGAGCAGTACACTGGGCCTGGCGCAGGTCCTGCCGGCGCAGCAGGTCGATGGTGGCACTGCGTTTTATTGGGGCAGCGTGGCCAAAGCGCTCACCGCCGTGCTGGTCTTGCAATTGGTGGAAGAGGGCACGCTGCGTTTGGACGATTCCCTGTCCCGCTGGTACCCGCTGATACCGCAAGCCGAGCGCATCACGCTGGGCCAGCTTCTGACCCATACCAGCGGTCTGCAGACATACGCGAGTAGCGCAGTGGAGTTGACCCAGGCACCGCTGCTGTTTTGCCCCGGCGCCAACGCCAGCTACTCCAATGCCGGCTATCTGGTCCTGGGCCTGATTGTGGAAGCGGTCGAGCAACAGCCTTTCCACCAATCGGTGCAACGCCGCATTGCTGCGCCGCTGGGCTTGCCGCATCTGCGTGCGTTGCGCCCGGGTGAAGGCGCGCCAGCGGCGCTGGCCACACCGCATGCAGGGCGCACACCCCAGCCTGACCCGGGTGCCTGGATGCGTCTGGGCGCGGGCAATGTAGTGGCACGGGCCGAGGACATGGTGGTGTTCTGGCAAGCGGTGCTGTCGGGCCGCTTGCTCGCGCCCACAACCGTGCAATCGCAATGGAAGCTGCTCTACCAACTGTTCGCCACGGCCACGGAAAGCAAGCAAGGCAACACCTGGTTTGGCCAGGGCGTCATGCTGACCGAGTGGACGGACGGTGCAGGGCGCTTGCGCACCTGGCTGGGTCATCTTGGAAGCATCCCCACGGCCAATGCGGCGTTGCTGTACGACCCTGCAGTGGATGCCTACGCCGCCGTTGCGGTGAACAGCGAAGTCTCATCGACCGCGGTGGCCAACGCCTTGCTCACAACCGTTTTAGACTGGCAAGCCACACGCTGACAGGCGAAAAAAAACCCCACCGCGTGAGCGATGGGGCTAACCCTAATGAAAACCCGGAACGCTTAGAACTTGTAGTTCAGACCAAACAAGTAAGTGGTGCCAAACTTCATGTACTCCAGCGGATGGTCCGGAGCATCGGCGTAGGTGCTGTACGGCGAATCGGTCAGGTTGTTGACCTGCAAGACCAGACCCAGGCCCTTCATGCTGCCTTCGTTGAAGTTGTAGCCCACCTGGAAGTCGACAACCTTCTCACCATTGACCCAGC
>JAZKDY010000051.1:0-22468 GCA_040387325.1 Pseudomonadota bacterium
AGGTATCGCTCTACCAACTGAGCTATTCCCGCATTTCAAGCCTCAAATTATAGCGTGGTTTTTTGGACTTTCCGAAAACCCCCGAAAAAACTGGCAAGTTTTTACGCGCCTGGGATTAGTGTTTGACAGACCCCTGCAAATTTGCAACCGGCACACTAGCCGCCACAACTGCCGCAGCCTGCGCAACGTCTTCCTCAGGCAGGGGAACTGGCTTGGACTCCAGCGCCAGCTCCAGCACCTTATCGATCCAACGCACGGGAATGATCTCAAGCCCATTCTTCACATTGGCTGGAATATCTTGCAAATCCTTGGCGTTGGCCTCAGGAATCAACACGGTCTTGATGCCTCCACGCAAGGCTGCCAGTAATTTCTCTTTCAAGCCACCAATCTCCGTGACCTCGCCACGCAAGGTAATTTCACCGGTCATGGCAACATCACCACGCACAGGAATACCAGTCAGTGCAGACACAAACGCCGTCGTCATGGCGGCACCTGCACTGGGACCATCCTTGGGCGTTGCACCATCAGGTACATGGATGTGGATGTCTTTCTTCTCAAAGATTTCATCCTTGATACCCAGGCGTCGCGCACGGCTGCGCACCACCGTGCGAGCTGCCTCGACAGACTCCTTCATCACGTCGCCCAGTGACCCCGTGCGGGTAATAACGCCTTTGCCCGGGGTCAGCGCGGCTTCAATGGTCAACAAGTCACCGCCCACTTCCGTCCATGCCAAGCCAACCACCTGTCCAACCTGATTTTGCTGTTCAGCACGACCATAGGTGTACTTGCGCACGCCCAAATAATCATTCAGGTTGTCGACAGTCACAACCACCTGCGGCTTGATCTTCTTCAACAACAAGCCCTTGACCACCTTGCGGCAAATCTTGGACAGCTCTCGCTCCAGCGAACGCACTCCGGCCTCGCGTGTGTAGTAACGAACAATGTCACGCACCGCGTCCTCGGTAATCGACAACTCGGTATCTTTGACACCGTTGTTCTTCATCTGCTTGGGCAGAAGATAGGTGATCGCAATATTGGTCTTCTCATCCTCGGTATAACCCGACAGCCGGATGACTTCCATGCGGTCCAACAGGGCCGACGGAATATTCATGGAATTTGATGTAGCCACGAACATTACGTCACTCAGGTCGTAATCCACCTCAACGTAGTGGTCCCCAAATTTGTGATTTTGTTCTGGGTCAAGAACCTCCAACAAGGCGCTGCTGGGATCGCCGCGGAAGTCGGTTCCCAGTTTGTCGATCTCGTCCAGCAGAAACAGCGGATTGCGCGTGCCTACCTTCGACAGGCTTTGCAGAACCTTGCCCGGCATGGCTCCGATGTAGGTACGGCGGTGGCCACGAATCTCTGCCTCGTCGCGCATGCCACCCAAGGCCATGCGCACATATTTACGTCCGGTCGCCTTGGCAATCGATTGCCCCAACGATGTTTTACCAACCCCGGGAGGGCCTACCAGACACAGAATAGGTGCCTTCAGTTTGTCGACACGCTGCTGCACCGCGAGATATTCCAGAATGCGGTCTTTGACCTTGTCCAGCCCGTAGTGGTCTTCGTTGAGCACGGCCTCGGCATTCGCCAAGTTATGTTTGATTTTTGTCTTGGCAGCCCAGGGCAATCCGACCAGCACATCAATGTAATTGCGTACCACAGTGGCTTCCGCTGACATGGGTGACATCAGCTTGAGCTTTTTCAACTCGCCTTCAACTTTCTTGAGGGCATCCTTGGGCATCTTGGCAGCCTTGATCTTCTTTTCGATCTCCTCGATATCGGCACCCTCTTCACCCTCGCCCAACTCTTTCTGGATGGCTTTAACCTGCTCGTTCAAATAAAAGTCGCGCTGGTTTTTCTCCATCTGGCGCTTGACGCGCCCACGGATCTTCTTGTCGACATTCAGAATGTCCACTTCGCGTTCGATCTGTTCGAACAGATTTTCCAGGCGCTCCTTGACGCTGGACAAACTCAGCACCGCTTGTTTGCTATCGAGCTTGAGTGGCAGGTGCGCCGCAATGGTGTCTGCCAAGCGGCCCGCATCGTCAATACTGGAAATCGATGTCAGTATTTCCGGTGGAATTTTTTTGTTGAGTTTGACGTACTGGTCAAACTGCTGCATCACCGCGCGGCGCAGGGCCTCGACCTCACTGGCTTTGTTGCCGCGGCCTTTTTCAGCGACTTCGGGCAATGCAGCTATGGGCGTGATATTTGCGGAGAAAAAGGCCTCACCCTCTTCGATCTTGTTGACCGACGCACGCTGGTGGCCTTCAACCAGCACCTTGACGGTGCCATCCGGCAACTTGAGCATTTGCAGGATCGTCGATACACAACCGACATCAAACATGTCGGACACCAACGGGTCATCCTTGGCAGCTGTGCGCTGGGCGACCAGCATGATGCGCCGATCCGTCTCCATCGCGGCTTCCAGGGCCTTGATGCTCTTGGGGCGGCCCACAAACAGCGGGATAACCATGTGGGGAAAAACCACCACATCACGCAAAGGCAACAGGGGCAGTTCAATGGGGGTAGCAGGCAGTGGGGTGTGGCCAGACATAAGGGACCTTTTTATTACCTGATGAATATGGACTACGAATCCGGAATTTCAAGCGCCCTGCCATTATCAAAGCAGAGCGCTGTTAAATACTCCACTATTCCAGCACAAAAACCCGTCAATTCAGGCCATTGTGCCGAGCAAGGGTCAGGCCTTTTTGGCAATCTCGCGGTACACCAGCAGTGGTGGCTTGTTCTCATCAATGGTGGACTCATCCACGACCACCTTTTCCACATTGCTGGCATTGGGCAATTCGTACATGGTATCGATCAACGACTGTTCGAGAATCGATCGCAGTCCGCGTGCGCCGGTCTTGCGGGCCAACGCCTTCTTCGCAATCGCTTTGAGTGCTGAGGGACGAATCTCGAGCTCGGTACCTTCCATGGCCAAAAGTTTGGTGTATTGCTTCACCAAGGCGTTCTTGGGCTCGGTCAGAATCTGCACCAACGCGTCCTCAGTCAGCTCCGCCAGGGCGGCAACCACAGGCATACGGCCAACCAACTCCGGGATCAATCCGAACTTGATCAAGTCCTCAGGCTCCACCTCTTTGAACATGTCCGTCAGGCTGCGCTGCTGCTTGCTCTTGACGGTCGCGCCAAAACCCATTCCGGACGCCTGCGTACGGTTCTCAATAACCTTCTCCAGGCCCGAAAATGCGCCACCGCAGATAAACAGGATATTAGTGGTGTCGATCTGCACAAAGTCCTGATTGGGGTGCTTGCGCCCACCCTGCGGCGGGACGCTGGCCATCGTGCCCTCAATCAGCTTGAGAAGCGCCTGTTGCACACCTTCACCCGAAACATCGCGGGTAATG
This sequence comes from Pseudomonadota bacterium, assembly GCA_040387325.1. GTDB lineage: Bacteria > Pseudomonadota > Gammaproteobacteria > Burkholderiales > Burkholderiaceae_C > Allorhodoferax. The sequence goes on from JAZKDY010000051.1 coordinate 3,375, forward strand.
GAAGGGTTGTCCGACTTGCGGGAAATCTTGTCAATCTCGTCGATATAAACAATCCCGCGTTGCGCCCGCTCGACTTCGTAATTGCAGCTTTGCAATAGTTTGAGCACGATGTTCTCGACATCTTCACCCACATACCCAGCTTCGGTCAAAGTGGTTGCATCAGCCATTACAAATGGCACGTCCAGCATGCGGGCCAAGGTTTGGGCCAACAAAGTCTTGCCGGAGCCTGTGGGGCCAATCAACAAGATATTGCTCTTTGCCAGTTCCACTTCGTCCTTCTTGGCCTTTTCCTTGTGGCGCAGGCGCTTGTAATGGTTGTACACAGCAACAGCCAGCGTACGCTTGGCGGGCTCCTGGCCAATCACGTAATTGTCCAGATTCGCCTTGATTTCGGACGGTGTCGGCAATTCGCTCTTGGCATCCTTGCCTTCGGTGGTTGCGGGCAATTCATCACGGATGATTTCGTTGCAAAGCTCTATGCACTCGTCGCACACAAAAACGGACGGGCCAGCGATCAGTTTCTTGACTTCATGCTGGCTTTTGCCGCAAAAAGAGCAGTACAGGGTTTTTTCGCTGGAAGAGCCTTTTTTCTCGGCCATGTGACGCTTGCCTTTTCGGTTGATGTCCGAATGATACTCAAATAAAAAACGGTGCCTGCATCGACGCAAGGCACCGTCGGGAGAAAGTGGCTCCGATCAGGCGCGTTTTGAAATCACCTGGTCCACCAAGCCATATTCCTTGGCTTCGTCCGCCGACAGCCAATAATCGCGCTCCATGTCCCGCGCAATCTTTTCAATAGGCTGGCCTGTACGCTCGGCATAGATCTTGTTGAGCTGTTCACGGGTTTTCAAGATTTCACGTGCTGAAATTTCAATGTCGCTTGCCATGCCGCGTGCTCCACCAGAAGGCTGGTGAATCATGACGCTGGAATTGGGCAGTGCAAATCGCTTGCCCTTGGCACCGGCGGCCAGCAAGAATGAGCCCATGCTCGCAGACATCCCCGTGCACAGCGTTGACACGTCGGGCTTGATGAAGTTCATGGTGTCGAAAATTGCCAAACCTGCGCTGACCGATCCGCCGGGCGAATTGATGTAGAGCGAGATGTCTTTGTCCGGGTTTTCGCTTTCCAGAAAAAGCAACTGGGCAACCACCAGATTGGCCATGTAGTCTTCCACCGGGCCCACCAGAAAAATCACGCGTTCTTTGAGCAAACGCGAGTAAATGTCATAGGAGCGCTCACCGCGACCTGACTGCTCAATCACCATGGGCACCAGGCCCAGCGCCTCGGTTTGATGTGAGTCGTACGCGCCGAACGGGATGCTATCAGTTAGGGTTTTGTACACGAAATGGCTCCATAGGTTGAATAAATGCGACTTTACCCAAAACAAATGGGGCTGGAGCGCGGGAGTTCAATCCGCACACCACCCCCATTGATTGAAAAATTGAAAACGTTTTAGTTCTGACCCATCAATTCATCAAATGTGATGGCTTTTTCACTGACTTTGGCTGTTGCCAGAATGAATTCGGTCACATTGTTTTCGATCACAATGCCTTCGACTTCAGCCATGCGGCGGTTGTCGCCATAGTACCAGCGCACGACGTCCGCAGGCTTCTCATAGCTGGCTGCCAGTTCGTCGATGTGGGTTTTGATCTGTTCGGGCTTGGCGTGCAGTGCATTGGCACGCACCAGCTCGCCCACCACCAGACCCAGCCGCACACGGCGCTCAGCTTCCGGGCGGAAGATGTCGTCCGGGATGGGTGCCTTGTCGGCGTCCTTGATACCGCGTTGCTTCAGGTCGGCACGGGCGTTTTCGATCATGCGATCCAATTCGGCCTGGACACTGGACTTTGGCAAATCCAGTTCGGCTTTCGTCAACAAGGCATCCATGGCCACTTGCTTATTGCGCGACAGCAGGCGGTACTTGACTTCGCGCTCCAGGTTTTTGCGGATATCGCCGCGCAGGCCTTCAACGGTCGCGTCGGCAATACCCAGGGACTTGGCCAGTGCGCCATCCACTTCGGGCAGGTTGGCGGCTTCGATCTTCTTCACGGTGACCATGAAGTCGGCCGTCTTGCCTGCCACATCCTGGCCGTGGTAGTCGGCGGGGAATGCCAGAGGGAATGTCTTGCTTTCGCCCAGCTTCATGCCGCGCACGGCTTCTTCGAATTCTTTCAGCATCTGGCCATCGCCAACGATGAACTGGTAGTCGTCGGCCTTGCCGCCGGCAAAAGGCTCGCCGTCAATCTTGCCTTCAAAGTCCACGACCACACGGTCGGTGTCCTGTGCAGGAGCGTCTTTGGCGCGCAGTGCAAACGTGCGGCGCTGTTTGCGCAGGATTTCAACGGTCTTGTCGATGGCGGCGTCCGTCACGTCTGCGCTGATCTTTTCCACGGTAGCGCTTGCCAGGTCACCGATCTTGACTTCGGGGAACACTTCAAACACGGCATCGAACGCCATTTGGCCTTCTGGAGAGGTTTGGCTCTCGGTGATGCGGGGCTGGCCTGCTACGCGCAGTTCGGCTTCATTGGCAGCCGTGGCAAATGCCTGGCCAACCTTGTCGTTCATGACTTCGTAGTGCACGGAGTAACCGTAGCGCTGGGCCACCACGTTCATGGGGACCTTGCCGGGACGGAAACCGTCCATCTTGACGGTACGCGCCAGCTTGCGCAGACGCGAGTCCACCTCGGTCTGGATCACGCCGACTGGCAAAGTCAGGGTGATTTTGCGCTCCAGCTTGTCCAGAGTTTCTACAGTAACGGCCATGGTCAGTCTCCTAAACGAAAGGTTTGTGGACAGGGCGCGTCGCTAAACAACTGCGTACTGTCCTTCATCAAATAAGTGGTGCGCGGGGGGGGACTCGAACCCCCACACTGTTGCCAGCGTCAGGACCTAAACCTGGTGCGTCTACCAATTTCGCCACCCGCGCAAAAAACAAAATGGGCCGTCAGGCGCCCGGCAAACGCTGTTTACCGAAACCTGACCACCCATTTGAAATTGGTGAACCCAGTATTTTAACCTGCAACCGGGCCCCTCCCTATTTACCCTTAGGCAGACGCCCCGGTTTCGCGCTTCACGCGGAACCAGGCGGGTCTGGCGCTACGCGCTGGCCCGCTGGGCATTTAAGGAGATGCCGGTGTTTCGCGCTTAACGCGAAACCATGCGGCATACATCGCCGGCAGCGCCAGCAGTGTCAGCACGGTGGCAACGATGAGACCGCCCATGATGGCAACCGCCATTGGGCCCCAGAAAACGGAGCGTGACAGCGGGATCATGGCCAGCACTGCAGCTGCGGCCGTCAGCACGATGGGACGCAAACGGCGCACCGCAGACTCCACAATGGCGTCCCAAGCCGGAACACCTGCGGCCCTGTCCTGTTCGATCTGGTCGATCAGGATCACGGAGTTGCGCTGGATCATGCCCATCAAGGCAATCACGCCCAGCAAGGCCACGAAACCAAATGGTTTACCCGACAGCAGCAGCGCACCCGCAATACCCGCGATACCCAATGGGCCGGTCAGAAACACCAGCATGGCGCGGCTGAAACTGTGCAACTGCAACATCAGCAAGGTAAAGGTGACGAACAGCATGATGGGAATGCCGGCCGCAATCGACGACGATCCCTTGCTGCTCTCCTCCACCGCCCCAGCCACCTCAATGCGGTAGGCGCCCAGTCCCTTGGCCTTCCAGCTTGTCTCCAGCGCACGCAGTTTGGGCAACAGTTCATTGGTCACCGTGGCGCCCTGCAGGCCTTCCACGATATCACTCTGCACCGTGATCGAGTACTCACGGTTCTGGCGCCACATCACGCCCGGCTCCCATACAAAGGTCGGCTTGGCAATCTGCGTCAACGGGATGGACTTGCCACTGGCCGTTGGCAAGTTGGCATTGGCAATGTCTGTAATCGCATTGCGCTCGTCCAGGGGCTGGCGCAACACAATGTCTATCAGTTTGTCGCCTTCGCGGTATTGCCCCACGGTAGAGCCCGCCAACAGCGTCTTGGACGCCTGGGCGATGGACTGGCTGGAAACGCCCAGGGCACGTGCCTTGGTCTGGTCCACTTCCAAGCGGATGACCTTGACGAACTCGTTCCAGTTGTCGTTGACGCCGCGCGTATTGGCACTGGCGCGCATCACCGCTGTCACCTCATCGGCGCGCTCGCGCAGTACGGCAGGCTCGCCGCCGACGACACGGAACTGCACTGGATAGGCCACGGGCGGGCCATTGGGCAGCAGCTTGATACGCGCCCGCACCTCGGGGAACTCCTGCGCCATCACGGTCGGAAGTTTGATGCGGATCGATTCGCGCAGCTTCAGATCCTTGGGGATGACGATGAATTGCGACACATTGCTTTGCGGGAACGCGTTGTCCATCGGCAAATAGAAGCGTGGCACGCCGGACCCAACCCAGGTGCTGACACTCTCCACGCCCGGCTCCTGCATCAGGCGCGCCTCGACCTGCTTGGTCGTCTGTTCGTTGGCGGCCATGGACGTGCCTTCGGGGTACCAGATGTCCACCAGAATTTCAGGGCGGCTGGAATCCGGAAAGAACTGCTGCTGCACCACACCCATGCCCACAATGCCCAGTGCAAAGGTCATCAGCATCATGCCAATGGTGGCCCAACGGTACTGCACGCACCAGTTCACGGTCTTGCGGAAGGCGTTGTAGAACGGGGTATCAAACAGCTCATGCGGCTGGTCACCCGCCGCATGGGGTTTGACCTTCAGCAACAGGGTGCCCAGGTAGGGCACGAAGTACACCGACACGATCCAGCTCAGAACCAGTGCCAAAACGGTCACACCAAAGATGGCAAAGGTGTATTCCCCGGTCGAGGACTTGGCAATACCGATGGGCAGGAAACCCACGGCGGTAATCAGGGTGCCCGTCAGCATGGGCATGGCGGTGATTTCATAGGCGAAAGTGGCTGCGCGCACCTTGTCGTAGCCCTCTTCCATTTTGCGCACCATCATTTCCACCGCAATGATGGCGTCATCCACCAACAGCCCCAGTGAAATGATCAGCGACCCCAATGAAATCTTGTGCAGGCCTATGCCCCAGTACAACATGCCGATAAAGGTCACGGCCAGCACCAACGGAATGGTGATGCCCACCACCAAGCCCGGACGCATGTCCACGTAATAACGCTTGAACCAGGGCAAGGAACCGCTGCGCTTGTGCAGGCCCAGGCTGATGAAGCTGACGGCCAGCACAATCACAATCGCTTCGATCAAAACTCCCACAAACTCGTTGACCGAGCGGGCCACAGCTTTGGGTTGGTTCTGCACATTGACCAGGCGAATACCCGCGGGCAAGGTCTGGTCGATACCGTCGGTCGCTGTTTTGAGCGCCTTGCCCAGCGCAATGATGTCACCGCCCTTGGACATGGATACGCCCAGCGCAATCACCTGTTTGCCCTGGTGGCGGACTTTGACGGCCGGGGGATCGACATAACCGCGTTTGATGTCCGCAATGTCGCCCAAACGCAATTGGTTACCCGAGCTGCCCCGGATGGGCATGTTGCGCAGTTGTTCAACCGCCTCAAACTGCCCACCCACGCGCACCTGCACGATGTCCAGCGGCGTTTGCACCGTGCCGGCAGCCTCAACCGCATTTTGCTGGGCCAGTTGGGCCAGCACCTGGTTGAAGTCCAGACCCAACTGGGAGAGGCGCTTTTGCGAAATCTCAACGAACAGTTTTTCGTCCTGCACGCCAAACAGTTCCACCTTGTTCACATCGGTTACACGCAGCAGCTTTTGCCGGACGTCATCGGCAAAAGTCTTGACCTCGGCGTCGGAAAAACCATCAGCTTCCAGCGCGTAGATCACGCCGTAGACGTCACCAAATTCGTCGTTGAAAAACGGGCCCTGCACGCCCAATGGCAGGGTCTGGCGGATGTCGCCGATTTTCTTGCGTACCGTGTACCAGATGTTGGCAACATCGGTGGCAGGGGTCGAGTCCTTGACCTGGAACAAGATGGTGGACTCGCCGGGCTTGGAGAAGCTGCGGATCTTGTCCGCGTTGGGCACCTCTTGCAGCGTGCGCTCGATCTTGTCGGTGACCTGCTCTGCCATCTGCTGGGCTGTTGCGCCTTGCCAGAAGGTGCGCACCACCATGATGCGGAAGGTAAACGGTGGGTCTTCGTCCTGCCCCAGCTGGAAAAACGCCGCCGCACCCAACACCATGAGCACAACGATCAGGTAACGGGTCAGCGCGGAATGGTCCAGCGCCCATTTGGACAGGTTGAAACCTGGCTTGGGTTGTTCTTGGTTCATGGCTGGCTCACTTCGCAGACGAAGCGCTAGCCTGCGCGGCTACGGCGGATACCGCGGGTGCCGCCGGTGCAGCATTGGCCACGGGTGCTATAGAACCCATAGTGCCAGAAGCAACAGCCACGGGGGCTGCAGCCACTTTTTCCTTATACAAGGTGACCTTCTCACCAGGTGCCAGCACGTGCACACCGGCGGACACCACTTGCATGCCAGGCTGCAGTCCGGAAGCGATGACGACTTCATTGCCATCCGCTGTCGCAATCTGGACGGGCTGCAACTTGACCGTCATCGTGTTGGTATCCAATACCCACACGGCAGACGTCTTGCCATCCTGGCGCAAGGCGCTGGTTGGCAGCTTGATGACCTGCACATTGCTGCGGTCAAAGGCCTGGGGAATGATGGACACCGTGGTCCCCAAAGCCAGCGCATCCTTGGCATCCAATGCTTCCAGACCTACCTTGACGGTGAATGTGCGGGTGATGGGATCGGCACTCGCCGCCACTTCACGCACCAGACCCTTGAAAGACGTCTTGCCGGCCCAGGCCCGCACCTCCACGCTGGAGCCCGCCTTGATCATGGCCACCTTGTCTTCCGGCACCGCAAACACCACATCGCGCGGTCCGTCTTGTGCAATGCGCAGTACCGGGGTGCCGGCTGCCACCACCTGGCCTGGCTCCGCTTCGACCGCGGTGATTACACCCGAGGTATCGGCCACCAGGGTCGTATACGCGGCCTGGTTACCCTGCCCCCTGGACTGGGCCTGAGCCTGGTCCAGTTGAGCCTGGGCCGCCTTGAGCGCGGCATCGCGGCGCTCCAGCTCGGCACCGCTGATGAAATTCTGGTCACGCAATTCCTTGAAACGCTTGAAATCGGCAGCGGCCAAGTCACGGTTGGTCAGCGCAGCCACCACTTGGGCCTGCCCGGCCTGGGCGGCCAACTGGTAGTCCTGCGGGTCCAACTGCGCAAGCACGTCCCCCGCCTTGACCCGCTGACCCAACTCGGCCTGGCGGCGCACCATCTTGCCGGCGACCCGGAAGCCCAGCCGGGATTCGACACGCGCCCGGACTTCACCCGCAAATTCGGCACCGGAGTGCATGTTGTCGATGCCGACTGTCAGCACCTTGACCGAACGTACCGGCGCTTCCGGTGGGGCGGGCTTGGAGCAGGCACTGAGCAAAAACGTGGCGGCGACAAGCGTCAGCGCGGTGGGGATGAATTTGGAAGGCATGGCGGGGGGACCGTTTAAAAGGTTAAAGACAGCAAAATCTCGTTTAATGACCAACTGGTTAGTAATTTAGTCTAAACGAGAATGCCTGTCAACCAGAACGCCGACATTTCTGTGCGCCTGGGCAGCGCGGGTGCCGACACGCGCCGCCCGCCCCCAGCCCGAATCGCTACAGTATTTATAGCGACTTAGTTATATCCGACGGGGGCTAGAGGGCGATTTGTTAAAAATTCCTCAGCGATGAGGCTTAATCGTAGGCAATCACCGCTTTGCCCTGGTCCGCCTGCGCCCGCCAGCCGGCCAAAGCCGCATCGCTGGGATAAAAACGTGCGTTTTCACCCAATTGCAGCTCGGCAGTGGCGCCATTACAAGTACCGTCACCAGCCGCTTGGGCAGCGCCCTGCTCTGCGCCGTCAATCACGCGCTGCACCGCCAGCCGCACGGCCAGCCCGCGCACCAGCTCGCCCTGCTCGGTCTGTTCACGCTTGGCCGGGAACTCGCGCACCAAACGCGCCACATCCGGCCCTTGCGCACTGCCCGCAGCATTCACCGCCACCCGCAGGTACTTGCCAAAGCGGCAGCGCGCCTGCTCCAGGTCCCACACCTGGGTGATGGTGAGTTGTTTGCCACCCGAGAAGCGATCGTCGCGCACCTTGCCCATGACGATGATCAGCTCATCGTCCTTGAACAGGTGTTTGTTGGCGGCGATCAGCTCTTCCTCGGCCCGCGCGTCGATCATCGCGGATTTGTCGTCCAGCTTGAACAGCGCAAGTTTGCCGCGCTGGCCGTTGATAACCCGGAAATCGGTGACGATGCCGGCCAGCAACTGCGGCTCGCGGGTGTCGATCAGTTCCTCGATCGGGCGCTTGGCGAAACGGCGCACCTCCAGCGTCACCTCATCAAACAAATGGCCGGACAGGTAGAAACCGACTGCTGTCTTCTCATACGTGAGCCGCTCCTTGATGCCCCAGGGCATCATGTCTACCAGCTCAGGCTCTTGTGTGCTGGAGCCGTGGTCGTCTTCACCGCCCATGTCGAACAGGCCGTGCTGGTTGGCGTTGGCGGCGCTGGCCGCCGCAAAGTCAAAGGCGCGGTCAATGGATGCGGACAGCGCCGCGCGGTTGAGTTGCAGGGTATCGAAGGCGCCGGCCTTGATCAGTGCGTCCACGCAGCGCTTGTTCAGGCGGCTGCGGTCCACGCGGCGGGCAAAGTCAAACAGACTGGTGAACGGGCCTTCTTCGCCCGTCGGGCCTTTGCCCTCGCGCGCCGCCACAATGGCTTCGATCGCCTGCTGGCCCGTGCCCTTGATGGCGCCCAGGCCGTAACGAATTTCCTTGTTGGAGATGGGCTCGAAGCGATGCCGGCCACGGTTGATATTCGGCGGCTCAAACGACAGCCCCATCTTCTCGGCGTCTTCAAACAAGACCTTCAGTTTGTCGGTGTCGTCCATTTCCACCGTCATATTGGCGCAGAAGAACTCGGCCGTGTAGTGCACCTTGATCCAGCCCGTGTGGTAGGCCAAGAGCGAGTAGGCGGCGGCGTGCGACTTGTTGAAGCCGTAGCCTGCAAACTTCTCCATCAAGTCAAAAACTTCGTCGGCTTTTTCTTCGGTGATGTCGTTCTTGGCGGCGCCCGCGCGGAAGATGCTGCGGTGCTCGGCCATCTCTTCGGCCTTCTTCTTGCCCATGGCCCGGCGCAACATGTCGGCGCCGCCCAATGAATAACCGCCCAGGATCTGCGCGGTCTGCATGACCTGCTCCTGGTAGACCATGATGCCGTAGGTCTCGCTCAGCATTTCGGCCACCAGCGGGTGCGGATACTCGATAACCTCGCGCCCGTGTTTGCGCGCCACAAAGCTGGGGATCAGGTCCATGGGGCCGGGGCGGTACAGCGCATTCAGCGCGATCAGGTCTTCCAGGCGGGAGGGTTTGGCGTCCTTCAGCATGCGTTGCATGCCGGTACTTTCAAACTGGAACACGGCTTCGGTCTTGCCATCGGAGAACAGCTTGTAGACCTTGGCATCGTCCAGCGGCAGGTTCTCGTACGCGAACTTCTCCTGACCGGGGTGGCGCTTGATGATGAACTCACGCGCAATCTCCAGGATGGTCAGTGTGGCCAGGCCCAAGAAGTCGAACTTCACCAGGCCAATGGCCTCCACATCGTCCTTGTCGTACTGGCTCACCGCGGATTCGCTGCCGGGCTGCTGGTACAGCGGGCAGAAGTCGGTCAGCTTGCCCGGCGCAATCAGCACACCCCCGGCGTGCATGCCGATATTGCGCGTCATGCCCTCCAGCTTGCGCGCCATTTCCAGCAGAGTCTTGACGTCTTCCTCGGCGGCCTCGCGCTCGGCCAGAATCGGTTCGGCTTCCGACGCGTAAACGTATTTGTCGTTCTTCTTGCCATCGGTCGGCGGCAGTTGCAGCGTGACGTTGGTGCCCGGCTTGTTGGGGATGAGTTTGCTGATGCCGTCGCAAAACATATACGGCATGTCCAGCACACGGCCCACGTCGCGGATCACGCCCCGTGCGGCCATCGTGCCGAAGGTGGCGATCTGGCTCACCGCATCCTTGCCGTATTTGGCCTTCACGTAGTCAATGACCAGGTTGCGGTTGGTCTGGCAAAAGTCAATGTCGAAGTCGGGCATGGACACCCGCTCGGGGTTCAGAAAACGCTCGAACAGCAGCTTGTAACGGATCGGGTCCAGGTCGGTGATCTTCAGCGAGTACGCCACGAGGGCAGCCGTTGTTCTTGGCCCAGTTGATGAAGTCCCCCACGATCAGGAAGTAACCGGGGAAACCCATCTTCAGGATGGTGCCAATCTCGAACTCCAGACGCTCCACATAGAGTGGCATCTGGGCTTCGCGCTCGGCGTCATTCGGGTACAGGTGCGCCATGCGCTCCTTGAGTCCTTCGTGTGATGCGTAACGAAAATACTCTTCCGGCGTCATGCGCTGGCCATTGACCAGCGGCGTGGGGAACTCGGGCAAATAGTTTTTGCCCAGCACCAGCGTCAGGCTGCAGCGTTTGGCGATTTCCAGCGTGTTGGCCACGGCGGAGGGGATGTCGGCAAACAGGGCTTGCATCTGCTCGGCGGACTTGAAATACTGTTCGCGCGTGTACTTGCGCACACGCTTGGCATTGCCCAAAATTTCGCCATCGGCAATACACACACGGGCCTCGTGGGCCTCAAAGTCCTCGGGGGTGGTGAACTGCACCGGGTGCGTGGCGACCACCGGCAAACTGATGCGTGCGGCCAGTTGCACCGTGGCAATGACATGGGCCTCGTCATCGGTGCGGCCGGCTCGCTGCAGCTCCAGGTAAAACCGGTGGGGAAACACGCCACCCAGTTGCAAGGCCACTTCGCGTGCACGGGCCTCATCACCCTGCACCAGGGCTTGGCCTACCGGTCCCGCTTGTGCACCCGACAGCGCGATCAGCCCTTCATTGAGTTCCTGCAACCACGCCAGCTTGATGACGGCCTGGTTTTTGACAATGTTTTGGGTGTAGCCACGGGCCAGCAATTCCGACAGGTTCAAGTAACCCTGCTTGTTTTGCACCAGCAGCAGCATGCGCGACAGTGCTGTGGCGTCACCGCCCAGGCCTTCGAGAAATATCTCGACGCCAATGATGGGTTTGGTGCCCTTGGCGCGTGCCTGTTTGTAGAACTTGATGGCGCCAAACAGGTTGCTCAGGTCGGTGATGGCCAAAGCGGGCTGACCATCGGCCACCGCCGCGGCGACCACGTCATCGATTCGGTTGGTTCCGTCGACGACGGAAAATTCGGTGTGCAGGCGCAGGTGTACAAACATCCAATGATTGTAGGTTTGAAACCGGGAACAACGGTCTTTAGAGACCGCTATTCAGCCCATCCTCCCGGTTGTGTTTACCTATTGTTGTCGGACAGTCAGGAGCACCGCTATGCACATCCCAACCCCCACCGCGTACGAATTGCGTTTCCAGTCCCTGTTCCACAGCGGGCGCGCCTTTTCATTCCCCTGCGATGGAGAAGGGCATGTGGACCTGAACGGACTGGGCGACCGCGTCCTTGAGAGTTATCTGTATGCCCGCGCCATGGTCGGCCGGGAGCTGGCCGCACCGGCCGTGCTGCCCTGCACGCTGCACTAGACCGTAACAGTGACGCTTCTTGTCGATCAGGCCGGTGCGCTGGCCATCTTGTTAGCCAAGGCTGCAATACGCACCCCAAACAGGCGGCCCGTTTCCAGATCCCCCGCATTCATTTCCGCACCGCTGGCATCACCCGGCGTTTGCGCCATGGGGCCTGCGCTGGAAGCCAGGTAGTTGACATCGCTGCGCTGTGAGGCCTTGGTGTTGTTGTAGTTCAGGCCCGTGCCTGCCCACAGGCCGCCGTGTTGCATGGCCAGTGTCATGAAATAGTGCAGTGTGGAATGTTTGTCGCCATTGACGTTGGCACTGGCCGTAAAGCCACCAAATATCTTGTCTTTCCAGCTCTGGCTGTACCAGGGTTTGCTGCTGGCGTCGGCAAATTTTTTGAATTGCCAGCTGACGCTGCCCATGTAGGTGGGGGAGCCAAAAATGATGGCATCCGCAGCGGCGAGGCTCTCCCACGCGCCGTCGGGCAGGTTGCCATCCGCGTCGATGGCGATCAGCTCGGCATTCGCGCCCTGCGCCACCGATTGCGCCAGGCGCTGGGTATGGCCGTAACCCGAATGAAAAATCACGACTACTTTGGACATTGAAAAAACTCCTTTAATAAAACCTTGCGGGGCAAACCTTCAGCACTAAGCCGCCAGATCAAAAAACAATACTTCGGCATCTTGTGCCTGGTCCAGGCTGACCTGGGCTTCGCCTTCCAGCAGAGCAGCATCACCGCCACTGAGCGCCACGCCATTGACCGATACCGCGCCCCGCACCACGTGCACATAGGCCTTGCGCTTGGGGTCCAAGGCCAACGAAGCCGTGTGCGCACCATCAAACAGGCCGCTGTACAGGCGGGCATCGGCGTGGATCAGCACCGAGCCCTGCGCACCGTCGGGCGAGGCCACCAGGCGCAACACGCCCTGCTTTTCCGCATCGCTGAACGCTTTCTGTTCGTAGCTCGGCGGGATACCGGTCACATTGGGTTCGATCCAGATCTGCAGGAAATGCGTGGTGTCGTTGGGCGCATGGTTGAACTCGCTGTGCTGCACACCGCGCCCTGCGCTCATGCGCTGCACATCACCCGGGGGAATGCCCTTGATGTTGCCCATGCTGTCCTTGTGCGCCAGGTTGCCGGACAACACGTAACTGATGATCTCCATGTCGCGGTGGCCGTGCGTGCCAAAGCCCGTGCCCGGCGCAATGCGGTCTTCATTGATGACGCGCAGATTGCCCCAGCCCATGTGCTCGGGGTCGTAATAGCCAGCGAACGAAAAACTGTGGAAGGACTTGAGCCAGCCATGGTCGGCATAGCCGCGGTCAGACGATTTGCGTACGGTCAACATAGTGTTCCCTTAATTTGTTGGGGACAGAGCTTGCGGCTTGGCCGCTGCGGACTGTCCCGCAAGCTTTCAGAAGGATTGAATTTTGCGGCCGCCGTGGGCGCTTTCCATCCACGGTGATTGATGGCATCATTCAAATAATTTCAATTTATTAGAGCTCTTCATGCAAACCGCACGCGATGTCCTGACCCCGGACGCCCTGGCCATGCTGCAAGCGATAGAAGCCGCAGGTAGTTTCGCCGCAGCCGCCCGCGCCATGGGCATGGTGCCCAGCGCATTGACCTACCGCGTGCGCCAGATCGAGGACGCACTGGACGTGCTGCTATACGACCGCAGCTCGCGCCAGGCCAAGCTGACCCGCGCCGGTGCCGAACTGCTGCAGGAAGGTACGCGCCTGCTGCAGGAGATTGATGCGGTTGCCAACCGCGTCAAACGCGTGGCTACCGGCTGGGAGTCGCAGCTCACCATCGCCGTGGACACGGTGATCTCCAAAAACACCATGATGGAGCTGTGCGAAAGCTTCTTCAGCCTGAACCCACCAACGCGCATCAAGCTGCGCGACGAGGCGCTGACCGGCACGCTGGAGGCGCTCACGTCAGGCCAGGCCGATCTGGCCCTGGGTGTGGCGCTGGACGCCGCCAATATGGCCGGCATACAGAGCAAACCGCTGGGCAGCATGGAGTTTGTTTACGTGGTGGCACCCCACCACCCCCTGGCGGACGCCGCAGAGCCGCTGAGCGACACACTGATCCAGCAGCACCGTGCGGTGGCCGTGGCCGACTCCCTGCAACGCGGCACCGGTGCCACCTTTGGCCTGTTGAGCGGGCAGGATGTGTTCACGGTCGGCACCATGCATGCCAAACTGGACGCGCAACTGCGCGGCCTGGGCGGTGGCTACCTGCCACTGTGTATGGCTGGCGCTTTTATCGACACGGGCCGACTGGTCGTCAAAAAAACCGAGCGTCCGCAGCGCCAGGTGGCACTGAGCTTTGCGTGGCGCGGCGCCACCACATCCACCCAGGGCCGCGCGCTGCAATGGTGGTTGCAGCAGATGGAAAGCCCCAAGACACGGGCCGCTTTGCTGGAACAACACCGCGGAAATTCCTAGCGGCGCACAAGTCACGTATAAACTGGCACAAACAACCCAACAACTCTTGGAGACAACCCCCATGACCGCTTCCAGACACATTGCCATCGTTGGCGCCGGTATGGCCGCAGTCACCTGCGCACGCACGTTGGTGCAGGCCGGCCACCGGGTCACCGTGTTCGAGAAGAGCCACACCGTGGGCGGTCGCATGGCCACGCGCAACAGCGCCTTTGGCACCTTTGATACCGGCGCACAGTACTTCACGGTGCGTGATCCCCGCTTCATGCAGGCCCTGCAAACCACGCCGGCCGTAGCCAAGCGCTGGAGCGCCAACACCGTGCAGGTGCTGGACGCCCATGGCCGCGTGGCAGCTGCTGGCCTGCCCGCACGTGAACCCCACTGGGTGCCCAGCCCCGGCATGAACACCCTGGTGCGCCGGTGGGCTCAGCCCCTGGTGGCAGCCCAAAGTCTGGAGCTGAACACCCAGGTCACCCACATCGAACGCGACACACTGAACAAAGCCCAGTGGCAATTGCGCACCACGGGTGCCGGTGACAGCAGCCATGTCTACGGCGGTTTTGACGCCGTGGTGCTGGCCGTGCCGTCCGCCCAGGCCAAGGCCTTGTTGGACAACACACCCAAAGCCGCCAGCCTGGCAAAAAAAATCAGCAAGGTAACCGTGCACCCCTGCTGGACGCTGATGCTGGCCTTTCCCCAAGCCATGCAACCCGGCCTGTCGGCCCTGGGCCCGCAGTGGAACGCCGCACGCAGCACCCACCACCGCATTGCCTGGATGGCCCGCGAATCCAGCAAGCCTGGTCGTAGTGCCGTGGAGCGCTGGACCGTGCAGGCCAGCGCCGCCTGGTCGCAGGAGCATCTGCAAGATGACGCCAAACGTGTGCAGGCCAAGCTGACCAAAGCCTTCTCCGAGGTCACCGGCATACGCGCCCAGGCCGCCCATGCCGACACCAAACGCTGGCTCTACGCCAAGACCGAGCATCCGTTGGGCCAGTCGCACCTGTGGGATGCCAATGCCAGCATCGGTGTATGTGGCGACTGGTGCATTGGGCACCGTGTGGAAGATGCCTTTGTATCGGGCTTGGAGTTGGCTTTGAGCATTGCATGATTGAGCGTGGGTTCAACGGTTTATAGAGGCAGATTCGCGCCCTCCCCCACCGGCCCGTTACATGCGGGTTCGCTGGTGGCGGCACTGGCCAGCTGGCTGGACGCACGCGCACATGGTGGGCAATGGTTGGTGCGCATAGAAGATGTCGATGTACCGCGCACCGTGGTCGGTGCGACCGAACGCATCCTGCAGCAGCTCAGCGCCTGCGGGCTCACGTCCGACGAAGCCGTTGTGCTGCAGTCCACACGCTCGACGCTGTACCAAGAGGCGCTGGAAAAGCTAGTCAACGCCCAACGCGCCTACCCCTGCTGCTGCTCCCGCAAAGACATCGCCGCCGCCATCCAGGCCCAGGGCCACAACCGCGCGCGACACGGCGAGCTGATCTACCCCGGCACCTGCAGGCAGGGCATGCGCCACGCGGCACCTGCAGGCCATGCCTGGCGGCTTCTGACCGAAATGCTTAAGAAAAATCAGCCCCTAGCCCCCGTCGGATATGGAAGTACCGCTACCAAATCAATAGCAAATCACCGGACACACTGGCACGACAGGTTGTTGGGCGCGCAGCAGCAGGACGTGGCACAAGAGGTTGGCGACTTTGTGCTCAAGCGCGCCGACGGATGCACCACCTACCAATTGGCCGTGGTGGTGGACGACGGCGCCCAGGGCATCACCCATGTGGTGCGCGGCCTGGACCTGGCCGACAACACCGCCCGCCAGGTGCTGCTGCAGCAGACGCTGGGCCTGCCCACGCCGCAGTACCTGCACACCCCGCTGGTACTGGGCGCCAATGGCGAAAAGTTGTCCAAACAAAACGGCGCACAGGCCTTGGATACCTCAAGCCCCGCCGCCGCACTGCTGGCCTTGCAACAGGCGGCCCAGGCGCTGGGCTTGCCCGCCAGCGCGCAGACCGATATTCCCCAGGCACTGTCCGATTGGACAACCGCCTGGCGGGCTGTTATGCCCCCAAGGTCGCCCACTGCGTGTGGCTCCCTGCCCCCCGAGGGGGCCGCATTTCACCTAGGGGCGGCCCGGCTGTGAAACACTACCGGGCGACCGCGATGCGCATGGACCGCGCCACGTAAAGCAGACACAGAACGGTCAGCCCCGCGCCCACCAGCACGCCGGGCAACACACGGGCCAGCGTCAGCGCTTCACCCTTGAGCACCAGCATCATCAGCGTGTTCTGGGCCAGGCCCGGCACCCACAAATACCACGCCGCATCGCCCCCCGGATTCAGCAGGCTGACCATGGGCGCCAAACCGACCAGGGTGACGACCAGTGCGCTGCCGGCCTGCGCCTCCTTGAAGGTTTTGGAGCGAATGGCCAGCGCCATCAGCACAGCACCCAGGCCGGCGGCCAGCGGCAATTGCAGCAGCAGGAAGACCACGACCTCGTACCAGCCGAACTGGAACATGGCCTGCAGGCTGTCGCTGCGCAACAGCCACTGCGCCGGCACAAAACTCAGGTTGGCCAGCAAGGCCACGGCCATGCCCAGCAGGGCCACTGCACCCCACTTGCCCAGCACCAGTGCAAAGTGCTGCACCGGGTTCATCAGCAGCGGCTCCAGCGAGCCACGCTCGCGCTCACCCGCTGTGCTGTCCAGCGCGGCAGTCAGCGCGCCATACAGCACCGCCATGATGATGAACATGGGGATGATGCCGGTGATGCGCGCCGCACGTGCCTGGGTGCTGGCCAGGTCGCGCTCCTGCACATCCACGGACTGCAGCAGTTCGGTGGATACGCCGCGCAGGGCCATGCTCAAGGTGGCGCGTTCGCGGTTGAAGCCCTGCAACAAGCGCAAGAGCGTGCCCACACCGGCACCGGCGCGCTGGTTGGCGCTGTCGCTGACCACCTCGACCGTAGGACGTTCACCGGTGCGCAGCGCTTCTTCAAAGTCTTTACCAATCACCATCACCGGCTCCAGCAGCGTGGTGGCGCGCAACTGGGCCTCGTAGTCCGCCGGTGCGGCTTTCAGTGTGTAGGTCTGGCGCTCCAGAAAGTTGCGCAGGCTGGGGGCGTGTTCGATGCCCACCACCAGCACCTCGCGTTTCTCGGCCCGCTGTTCCAGCGATGAGATCAGCGTCGACAGCGCTAACAGCAGCAGCGGCCCCATCAGCACGGCTGGCACCAGCAGGCGCAACAGCGTGCGCCGGTCGCGCAACGCATCCATCACCTCTTTGGTGAAGACGATCCAGAAGCTCTTCAACAAAACTTTGCTCATAGAGAATCCTGGCCTGGCATTGGGGGCAACGTGGGCTGAGGGGGGAAGGCCAGCTTGACAAAGGCGTCTTCAAACCGGGATTCAGCAGCCTGCTCTAGCAGCTCGGGAACCGTTCCCTGTGCCACGCTGCGGCCCTGGGCTACCACCACCACGTGTTCACACAACTGCTCGACTTCTTGCATGATGTGGGTGGAAAAAATGATGCACTTGTTGCCACCTGCGGGTGAACGCAGATGGCGCAAAGCTTCGCGCAGCGCACGGGTGGCCAGCACGTCCAGGCCATTGGTGGGTTCGTCCAGCACGATATTGGCCGGGTCGTGCACCAGCGCACGGGCCAGCGCAGTCTTCATGCGTTCGCCCTGGCTGAAACCCTCGGCCCGCCGGTCCAGGATCTTGTCCATGTCCAGCAGGCGCGACAGCTCTTCGGCGCGGGCGCTGGCGGCGTCGGCATCCATGCCCTGCAGGCGGCCAAAGTAGATGATGTTTTCGCGGGCCGACAGGCGTGGGTACAGGCCATGTGCATCGCCCAGAATGCCCATGCGTGCAAGGGCCTGGCGTGGTGACTGCTCTACCGCAATGCCGTCGACCGTGATGCTGCCGCCATCGGGCTTGAACAGCCCACCCAGCATGCGCAGCGTGGTGGTCTTGCCCGCACCATTGGCCCCGAGCAGACCGGTGATACGGCCACTGGCCGCGTGCACGGTGACACCCTGCACGGCATGCACCGTTTGTTTGGTGGCGCGCTGGAACAAAGAACCACCGGTGCGTGACACAAAATGTTTGCTGACGTTATCAATATGGATCATGGTTGGACCGGTACAAACACGCTGGGCCGCGGAATACGGGTCGCACAACTGGCATCTTGTGGCAGGGCGGCGCTGCCCAGCTTGGCGTCTATGAAACGAAACAACACCTCGTTCATGCAGCCCACGGCCGCCACACCATGGCCGGCCTGGGGCACCACAACGTGCTGCACCAGAGACTTGTCATGTGCGCCCAGCGCCTGGGCCACACGTTCACCATGGCGCGGCGGTGTGGCGGGGTCTGCCCCACCGCTGAGCACCAAAACAGGCGAGCGGGTTGGGCCCACCTTGAAGAACTCGGGGGGCACAACGCCCTTGGGCCAGTTCTGGCAAGCCTGGGCGTAAAAGCTGGCGTCGGCTCTGCCAAAGTCGGCGCCCGGTTTGTCACTTGCAGCGGCCAGGCGCGGCACATCTTCTGCGCACACCACCGAGAAATGCATGCCCATAGCCACCTTCATGGCCTTGCGGGTGCCCACCGCGCCCGCAAGACCCAACAACCCTTCAAAACGCCCCTGGCTGGCCGCAGCGTCTATGGCGGCAGGCAAGGCGGCGGTCAGTGCAGGCACATACAACGGGGTGCGTACACTGCGCAA
The DNA here is from genome assembly GCA_040387325.1 of Pseudomonadota bacterium. Classification (GTDB taxonomy): domain Bacteria; phylum Pseudomonadota; class Gammaproteobacteria; order Burkholderiales; family Burkholderiaceae_C; genus Allorhodoferax. Next base: position 22,156 of record JAZKDY010000051.1, read on the forward strand.
CAACACGTCACGCGTCAGCGTAAAGCGTTCCGGCAGTCCAGTTATCGGATGGTCGACACTGATTTCCCGTGGCAGGCTTTGCAGCAGCGTTGTCCACCGCTGGCGCAGTTTTGGGTATTGGGCCGTACACGCCATGTCCTGTTCACAGGCCATCAAGCTGGCATCCAGAGCAGCCTGGCCGTCGGTGGAAAAACTGGCGGGCAAGACCATGTCGGGCGGCGCCACGCCGTCCAGCACCGTGCGGCGCACATGGTCCGGGTACTGGCGCTGGTACTCCAGTGCGGCGCGGGTGCCGTAAGAGGCACCGACCAGG
>JAZKDY010000051.1:22478-38163 GCA_040387325.1 Pseudomonadota bacterium
CCTGCGGCCGGCCATACTTTTCTTCTAATTGAGCAAAGTCCTGCATGGCAATGGAGGTGGTGTAGAAACGCAGATCACCGTGCGGCAGCCGCATCAGCGCGGCACGGCATTGCTCCAGCCGGCGGGCCTGTGCAGCAGGGTCCAGAGCTTCTACCAAGGGCAGCTTGCTGTCGTCCTCACACTGCAGCGGGGCCGATTTGCCGGTACCACGTTGGTCGATAAAAACCAGGTCGCGGCGGTAATTCAGGCGTGTCAGCCGGGACAACATGGCGGGTGCCACACCAATGGCACTCTGGCCTGGCCCACCGGCCAGCATCAATACCGGATCAGGCTGTTTGTTGCGCGCCATGGCGGGTACAACCAGGTAGTGCACGTCGATCTGCACACCGCTGGGGTTGGCGGGGTCCAGGGGGCGCTGGATGACACCACACTGCAGCTCGTTGGGCAGACCTTCCACGCGGCAGGCTTGTGTGCCGGCAGCAGCCGCTGCCGCGGGCATTCCCCACAGCTGGCATGCAAGCACCAGACCCAGTGGCAAAGGCATGCGCTTGCGCGCAGCGGTGGTGGAGAAAGACGGGTGGTCCGTTTGTCGTCGTGGCATGTACGTCCTGCGGTGGCGTTTGCAAAGGCACGCCATTATGTGGTGGTGCGTGTTACCCGCCACCGGCGCAGGGTGTCATGTCAGCTCATCGAACAAAGAGGCATTGATGGGGTGGTCCCCTGCCCACTTGTCACGCCATCCCTTCACCCAAGCCAACACATCCTCGCCGGGCATGGGACGGGCGATGAAATACCCCTGGGCCAGGTCGCAGCCGGTTTTCTGCAAAAAGTCCCAGTCTGCCTGGTCTTCCACCCCCTCGGCCACTACTTCCATGCCCAACTCTTTGGCCAGGCCCAGGCTGGCAAAAAAGATGGCACGCATGGTTTCGTTGCTGTGGGCTCCATGGACAAAACTCTGGTCTATCTTGAGCTCGTCAAACGGCACATCACGCAGCTGTGCCAACGAAGAGTGCCCGGTGCCGAAATCGTCGATCGACAACCTGAAGCGGCGCATGCGCAGGCGCGTCAGGATCTCCAGCGGCGCCCGCAGGTCTTTCATCAGCTGGCTTTCGGTCACCTCCAGCACGATGGACTGCGACGCCACGGCCGCCGTGGCCGCCGCGGACGTGACCCGCTCGGGAAACTCCAGCGTAGTCAGGTTGTCCATGGACACGTTGACCGCCACCTTGAGCTTCAGACCCTCGCGCTCCCATGCAGCGGTGTCTTTCAAGGCCTGGGCCAGCACCACGGCGGTCAGCGCGTCTATCAGGCCATGGGCTTCTGCCAGGCCGATGAACTGGTCAGGGAACACCATGCCGTCCTGCGGGTGGCGCCAACGAACCAGGGTTTCCACACCAACCACATCCCCGGTGGCCACCGACACCTTGGGCTGGTAGTGGTTGAACAGCTCACCCTGCTGGATGGCCTGGGCCAGACGCTCGGCACCATAACCCTTGCGCGGCGAACGCCTGACTGCCTGTGCGTGCGGCACCCAGCCCTCCACCAATTGCGACAAAGCCTGCGGCGACACCGGCTTTTGCAGACTGCCCAGCACCTCGATATGGTGGGCCTGCACCAGTTTGCGGGCAGACTGCAGGGTGCGCTCGTCTTCTCCGCTGACCAGAATCAGGCTGCCGGTGTAACCGTGCTCCACCAGTTTGCGCACAAACTCCACGCCGTCCATACCGGGCATGTTCAGGTCACACAGGATGAGCTGGGGGACATGCATGGCATCGTCCACCCGATCCAGTGCGGTTTGTCCGTTGTCACAGGTGGCGACATCGGTGAAGCCCAGATTGGCCAGCTGCCGGGCCAACAGCATGAGCATGAAGGGCTCATCGTCGAGTACCAGGATGTGGATGTCTGACTTGGCGCTCATGGTTTGCCGCCCTGTGCATCATCACTCAGGAGCACGGCTAGTTGCCGCTCGACGGTGGCCATCTCCAGCTTGAAGTGTTCAAACGCCAATGCCAGGGCATCAATCTGGCCCGCCGCACCGACCTGCTCCATGTCGGCACACAGATCTCCCAAGGCCATGGCGCCGACCGAACGTGCGGCGGATTTGAGCTTGTGTACGGCCGCAACGGTTTTGACCGCGCTGCCCGCGCAATAGGCTTGTTCGACCTCGTGGGCAATACGGGCGGCGCTGCTGCGAAATGCCTTCAAGAACTCTCGGATGAACTGGGGGTCGTCCCCCACCAGGCTGCGCAGCACCTGGATGTCGACTGCTGAGCCGGCAGCAGTGTCCAGCGGGGCAGCAGTTATGTGCTCCAGCGGCGTTGCTACTTCTACTGGCATGGGCCTGGGCAGCCAACGCTCCAGCAGGGCTTGCAGATCTGAAAGCGGAGCGGGTTTGCTCATGTAGTCGTCCATGCCTGCCGCCCGGCAGCGTTCGGCCTCGGTCTTGAGCGCGTTGGCAGTGAGTGCCAGTATGCGCACCGGCGCTTCGACCGCTTCTCCGGCATGCATGCGGGCATTGGCGCGCTCGCACTCTTCGGCGCGTATCACCGAGGCCAGCTGGTAGCCGTCCATGCCCGGCATGTGCAAGTCGGTCACGATCAGGGCGTAGTCGCCACTGCGCCAGCGGATCAGGGCCTGCAGGCCATCACCTGTCAGGTCCGCGGTGAGCCCCAGCAACGCGAGCTGCTGCATGATGACTTTTTGGTTGATGTCATTGTCTTCCACGACGAGGATCAGGCGCCGCTGGCGGCGTGCCTCCTCGCGGGACAAGGCCACAGGACTAGGGGCGTGCCGCGCAGGCACGGTTTCCTGCTGGTCGTCGTGGTAGGCAACCCGCCCCGCAGCAACCGCCACTGCACGCAACAACGCGCCACGGGTCAGCACATTGCCATCCACCGTGATCTGGTCGGCATCAAACTGCTGCGGGTAACGGTGGGGGCCGTGGCCTATCACCACGTAGCGGATATCCAGCCCCGGGTTGGCCCGCGCGACCATTCGCAAGCTGTCCAATGAAGCGGGGGCTTCGGCATCGGTGTTGACAATCCAGACCCAACCACCGGGGGCAAGCGTCGGCGCCAACTGGCGGGCCGCTTCCAGGTTCACAACCTGCCGCGCATGGGCACCTGCATTAACCAGATAGGCGACCAGATCGCCAGACAAAGTTTCTCCATTACCCAGGATGAGGCAGGACAGGCCTTCCACAAGCGACGGCGCTCGCTGTGCGTCCTCAGGCTCTGGAACCACCACAAAAGGCAGACGCAAGGTAAAGGTAGACCCCTGGCCAGGCGCGCTGACCACAGAGATGGTGCCGCCCATGCGCTGCGCCAGATTGCTGGAAATGACCAAGCCCAGCCCCGTTCCACCAAAGCGCCGAGTGGTGGATACATCGGCCTGGGTGAAGGCGGTGAACAGTTGGGACAGCGTCTCTTCGCCCATGCCAATACCGTTGTCTATGACCTGGAATTCCAGTACGACGCGCCCGGGTTGCTGCGCTGGCTGCACCAGCACGGCCCGCACCGCTACACGCCCGGCACGGTGCCCACCGGCCGAAAACTTGACAGCATTGCTGACCAGGTTGATCAGTATCTGGCGCAAGCGCAGGGCATCACCGAGCACAGTATTCGGTATCGCAGGGTCGGTAAACAGCGTCAGTTCAATACCCTGCTTCTCGGCAAGGCGGTTGAGCATGGCGCACACCTTTTCCACAACCTCCGACACCGCCATGGGTTCACTCTCCACGTCCAGATGACCGGCCTCGATCTTGGAAAAATCCAGAATGTCTTCGATGATGCTCAGCAGCGAAAAAGCCGACTCGCGGATCAGGTCCACCATGGCCACTTGGTGGGTCTTGAGGCTGGAGCGGGCCAATACATCGATCATGCCAATCACCCCATTCATCGGGGTGCGGATTTCATGGCTCATGGCTGCCAGAAAATTTGATTTTGCCTGGGCGGCTGCGTGGGCTTCGTTGCGCGCCTGCTCCAGCTCCGCACTGCGCTGGCGCTCACGCGCATTGGCACCGGCCAGGTCTGCATACAGGCGGCCATTTTCCAGCAGCAGAACGATCAACACAAAGGACGATGCCAGCAACCCATACACACGCCCACCATAAAAGCCCAGGTCAAAACGCGCGCCGTTGAGCACAGAGGCCAGTGCAATATCCAGTAGCCAGGCTACCAGCGTCACCATGAGCCAGAGGTCCAGCACGCTGCGCGCCCGGCGCCACAGGTGCAGCAGCACCAGCAACGACACCATCCAGGTGATAAAGGCCACCAGCAGCTTGCCCGAATCATCGCGGTTGCCCTGCATGAGTACAGGCAAGCCATCGTGTCCGATTGTGGTCAGTAGCACCAGTGCCACTGCCAGCGCCACCGTACCCAGGATCACCGTCGCAATGGCCCCGTGGGCCGGGCCGGCTGCACGCGCCTTGCTTGCCGCATCCGGATCTGCATGGTCCTTGGTCTGGACGTACGCAAGAATAAACAGTGGGAAACCGGCATGCCACAGAAAATACAGCCAGGCTGTCGTTTGCGACCCGGCTCCCAACACACCGGACGGTGCAAATAGACCCGGAAAACTCAAACCGTGCGCCACCGCCATGCAGGCGCAAAAGAGATAACCCGCACCCAGCACCAGCAGTGCACGGGAACGCAGGAAGCTGTACTGGCCCAGCAGCAGTACGGCCGTGATCAGATCATTGGTGACCAGCGCAGACTGGTAGACGGGAATAAATGCAGGAACCTGCGGCAAAGCCACGCGCGCAAAGGGCGCAACCGCCAGGAAAATCAGGAAGGACGCAAACAGGGCTGTGCCAGCCAAGCGACGGTGGCGAGAGTCCGCCGCCAGCGTAGACAGAAACTCCGAACGGTTGTCGGAAGTAAACGCCAAAGAATGCGTAATACCCAACGCAGCCCCCCCTCTGCAATTGATGGAGACGCCGCGTGTGCCTCTAGAGTGGGCCTTGGCGGACGCCGTACGGGTCCACCCCGGCGACCAATCGACCCAAATCAGCTTAATACAACTATTGGCTTGCAGCAAGGAAAAAAGTGCAACCTTCGACGTTTCCTTACGCGAGCCGCGTGCAGTTGCGACCTTCACTCTTGGCACGGTACAAGGCATCGTCCGCACGTTTGATGAGGGAGTCAATGGTTTCACCAGACTGGTAACCGGCAATGCCACAGGAGAATGTGATGCCAAAGCCAGGACCAACCTCGCTCCAGTCAGAGGCCTCCAGGGTCTCACGCAGGCGGTCCACCGGAATCCGTGCTGCATCGGCCGCGGTACCGGTCAACACCATCAGAAATTCCTCGCCGCCGTAGCGGCCAATGCGGTCAGTCTCACGCGCCTTGTGTTGGGCTGCGCGGGCAAAAATTTGCAGTGTCTTGTCGCCCGCCAGATGACCCATGGTGTCATTGACCTGTTTGAATTTGTCCAGATCCAGTATGGCCGTGCTGAACTTGGTGCCCATGCGGTCTGCGCGCTGCTGTTCTTCGGCCAGAATGGTCATGAGGCTGCGGCGGTTGAGCAAACCGGTCAGTTCGTCGTGCAGGGCCAGGCGCTCGACCTTGGCGGTCAGCTCTGCCAACTCGGCACTGCGCTTCTTGATTTGCCGCGTCATCCGGGTGTTGTGGGTGCCCAGATAGATGCAGCGCAGCAGCGTAAGTGCAAAGAAACCCAGGGCCACCAGTTGTTCGGCCAGGTTGGCATCGGGAATACGCACCCGCGTACCGCTCAGCCCCAGCGCCAGCAACATGCCCAGGCTGGTAAAAATACAGGCCACGATAGCCTGGCGCACCGGCACCAGCAGGGTCAAAGAGATGTAGACCACAAATAGGATCAACACATACATGAAGTTAATCTGGGGGAACAAAACCATGCACAGGAGCTGCAGCACCGCCGATATCATGGACAGCGGCAAGACCAGACTGGGGTCGCGGCTGCGCTGGTTCCAGCCAAGCCGAGTGATCGCCATCGCCACCAGGCACAGGCCAATACCTATGGCCGTGTAGAACAGTGCCGGCATCCAACTGACAGTGCCAACCAGCCAAAACAGCAACATCCCAAAACCATCCAGGGCGTAGCTGGCTGCCACCAGGCGGTGGTTGCGCAGGTATTGCGCGGTCAGCTTATGGGCGCGTTCAGCGGATACGGGTGCAGTTTCTGCCATCATCTTTTGCCATGTAAAGGCCTTGGTCCGCGCGGCTGAGCAACTCCTGCGCGGTCTCGCCCGTGCGGTAACTGGCCACGCCGGCAGAAAAGGTCAGCTTGAAGCCTGGTGCCACCACACTCCAGTCCACACCTTCCAGGCCTGCACGGATACGCTCCACTGCCAGCTCCGCTTTGCGCCCATCGGCATCGGGGTGCGGGTCGGTGAAAATCATCAGGAATTCTTCGCCCCCATAACGTCCGAAACGGTCTGTATTGCGCGTGAGCAGCTGTACCGAACTGGCAAACAACTGCAGCGCCCGGTCGCCTGCCGGGTGGCCAAGACTGTCGTTCAAGCGCTTGAAGTGGTCCAGGTCAAAAATTGCAACACAGGTCGAGGTGCCGCTGCGATCGCTGCGCGCCTGCTCCTCCGCCAGAATACGCATCAGGCTGCGCCGGTTCAATACGCTGGTCAATACGTCGTAGGTTGCCATGCGTTCGATTTGCGCGAGCTTTTCGGCCATTTGTTTGCCACGCTGGCGCAACAGATTGGTACCCTGGGTGCTGACCAGGCTCAGCAGCACGCAGCGCCCCAGCATGGCAGCAAAACACACCCAGGCAATAAACTGCTCGGCCAGCGAATCATGGGGAATATGCAGGGTGTGGCCACGGCCTACCGTCACGAAAATCACCAGCCCGCTCACGACCAGCCACGCAAGATTGGTCTGCCAACCCGGCATGCGGTAAGACGGGGTGAGAAAAGTCGCAAACAAAAACAAGGCAAACGCAAAACTGATCTGCGGGTACAGCGCCATGCCGACTACGCCCAGCACCATGGCACTAACGGTCTGCACGGTCGCCAGGCTGGGATCTTTGCGGTGTGCGGTGCGCCGCTGGGCAATCAGGAAGGCAATGACCGCACAGACGATCCAGCCGGGTACGGCATACACCAGTCCGGCGGACCAGTGCACTGTGCCCGTCAGGGCATACAGAGCTAGGCAAACGCCATTGATGCCGTAGGTTGCCGCAATAAAGGCACATTCACGCAGCCAGGCCTTGTTGCGCGCCAGTGCCCGGTTGGCAGAGGCCTCTGCGCTGAGCGGGTGCACAGCGGACGCGGTGTTCATGGCATGGCGGGAGGCAGTGGCATCGAAATCAGTATCCCACTTTTAGCGCCAGCACCAGCATGCAATCGATGCTGCACCTGCGCAATCCAGACCCGCCGAAAGTGCTAAAGGTGGGAGAACAATTGCCCCAGCGCCGTACGGTACTGCGCATGGCCGATGGCATTGGTATTGTGGTGGGAGCCACCTTCAACCAGGACAAACGCCTTGGGTTCCTTGGCCGCTTCAAACAGTTTGCGACCCAGCGCGGGTTTGATCACGTTGTCGTGGGTGCCGTGTACCACCAGCAGGGGTGAGCCGATTTGCGCAACCTTGTTGACGGACTCAAAGCGCTGGGTGATCAATGCATTCAGCGGCAACCAGCCCCAGGCCATGCTGTTGAAGACTTCAGGGATGGAGGTGAAGGTGCCCTCCACTATCGTGCCCGTCTCATCACTGACTTTGCTGGCCAGATCTATGGCAACGGCGCCACCCAGAGAATGGCCGAAGATGTAGCGGCGCTGGGTGGGGTGGCGGGTGGCCAGCCAGGCCCAGGCGGCACGTGCGTCTTCCACTGCCATGGCCTCCGACGGTGTGGCGGCATCACTCTTGCCAAAGCCGCGGTAGTCCACCGCCAGCACGGAGAAGCCCAGCTCCTGCATGCGCCGTATCCGGTTGGCTGAGCCCACCACGTTCCAGCGCGCACCGTGCAGATACAGCAGCACCGGGGCCTGCGCTGGCTGAGGCACATTGGCAGCCAGCCACAGGCCATGGAGCTTGCTGCGTTTGCCCGACAGCGCGGAATCAAAATCGATCCACACGTCGTCCATGCCCTGCGCCGCCTGTGTGCCGCCACTCCAGCTGCGGTCACTGGGCTGAAATATCCATTCACCCTGCTTGTCGTTCAGGCTGGCGCAACCGGCCAGCAGGATAAAGAGCATGCTTGCAACGGACAGAAATCGAATAAGGTTCATGGGTGGTTGTGATTCCAGGCTATGCAAAAAGTTCACAGACCATTCAATACGACCATTTACGACCATTGCCGACGTGCCCCACACCTTTGCACGCGCAAAAAAAGGGGCCGAAGCCCCTTAGCGTATTACCGTGCCGCCAGCGTTCATCAGGCTTGGGCTGCGGCCTTGCGGCGACGAGCGATGGCACCCATCAGGCCCAATCCGGCCAACATCAGTGCATACGATTCTGGCTCCGGGACCGCGGACGTGGCCACGTAACGCAATTCGTTTTGCAGCAGTGTTTGCGCGTCCAGGTTGGGGGAATGGTAGTTGGTCGTGGTCTGGCCACCGAAAGCCACCAGGCCATTGCCCCAGGACTTGTAGCCAAAAACGCTACCGGCAGAGCCATCGATCAGGCTGGTGAAGGAACCCGAGATCGAGGCATGGGAAAAGTAAGTACCGGTATACGTTGTGGTAATGCCGCCGTTGGTCAAACCTGCAGCAACACCAGCAGCATTCACAACCGCTGTCCCGCTGTAAGCCTGGTAGTTCAGGGTGGTACCACCAAAGCCCAGGTTGAACGAGCTGCCTACATTGGGTGCTGCGTTGATGAAGAGATGGCCGCCATCTGCAACGAAGGTTTCAAGAAAGCTTTGGTTGCCCGACAGAAAAGAAGACAGGTTGTTCGCATACGCGTCGCTGCCGTCCAGAAACACGAATTTGGCACCGGCAAAGCCCGCCACGTCGTAACCGGATTTGCTCCAGTTTCCTGCACCAAATGCACCTGTCATGGCGCTGTCGTTCGAGGTGTTGCCCCATGGATCACCGGCGGTCTGGTAGACATAGTCGGCAGCAAACGCACTGGAAGAGATGGAGGCAATGGCCAGCGCGATGGCACTGATCTTCATTTTTATGGACATGGAAAAATTCCTAGGGAGGTGAATGACAGCTTGCGCACGACGCCTGGCCCTGAGGATTGGCAACAAGGACTTCTCGACGCATTAACGCCGGGCGAGTATGCATGCGCATGCCGCTCAAAGCATTAGTCCGATCGGACTAATGGGCCACCGGGCACAATCAAGCCAAGGCGTGCCGCAGAACCACATAGCTACCAAATTAATAGCTACAAAGCCATCGCGAACGGGACCTGTAGCCTGTTTCAACAAATACGACTGGTTGACAGAGAGTAAGAAGCATACTGGCATTGAGACTACGTTTACTTACATCACCCGCCAAACCCAATCGCCTGGGTGACACATGCGGGTAGAAAAAACAACGCTTGGCCGGCTCTATTTGCCCAGGTGCAGGACGTAAGCATTGCCCAGCAACCGCGGGGTGAAGTGGCATAAACACATCGTAGTCCATTTGCCCGCAGGGCGGCAGGCTCAGGGAACGATAGGATTCACCAGAAAGCCTAGGTAGTCCGCCCGCATGACCACCGTGTCACCAGGCTGCAGGTACGACAGGTTGTCGCGCGCTTCCGTCAGAGCCCGTTCGACAAACAGGCGGGGCTGTGACCACCGCAAACTGGCGATCCACTCGATGACACCAACAAAAATCTGTCGCCCGGTAGGCCGCCTGAACGCGACGCCGTCGGTGGTGCCAGAGAGGATGATGGTGCGTGCGGGAATGCCCGCATCCGGTATGGGTAGCCGCGCGTGGCCGTCGGCAAACGCGAAGGGCACGTCCCGCCGTTTAAATGCCTCTTTCACCATCTGGTCAATGTCCCACGAAAGGTTCTTGGGCAATGCGATCTGCCGCAACTGTCCGTTGACATACAGGCGCAGGTCCAGCCGTTTGTAAAACGACCGCAGATCGCGGGGGATGACGAACAATGTGCCGACGGGCATGGGTACTACCGACTTGGAGCGCGCGTAACCCTGACCAGACGCAGTGTCTGCCAGATCGATCTCACGCATCAGCATGGCACGGTCCGTATAGTCCGATGCCAGCACAAGCCCAAAGGCCTCGCCCCTGGCATCGCCCTGCACCGTACGCAGCGCAACAAAGCCCAGCTCGATCTCGTAATCCAGCAATCCCTTGGCAACCGGAATGGCCGCGTTCCAACGCTCCGGATGGCGCAGCTTGGGGAAAACAAAGGGATTCTTGAGCGTTGCCTCGGTAGCATGGTCAGGATAGGTGGCGCCCATGGCAATCTGGGTCGCTGTGCCATCGAATGGCAGATCGAGCTGGTCTACCGGCACCGTGAGCCGCTGTCCGTCTTGGCGCGCGATGCTGTCATAACCCGATTCAGACCATAGGGCAATGGGATCCGGCACGCCGCTTTGCCGCTGCATACCCGTGATGTCCACACCCGTGACCTGGGCGTTTTCGTACTTCTCGACCCGCAACAACCGCAAGCCACTCGCGGTCTTGACCCGTGCAAAGGTCAGCGCCTCTTGCGGCGGGGCAATGGCAACGGTATGGAGTCGCGCGCCTTCCACCCGCTCATTGGATGCCGCGTAGGGCGACTGGGACCGTGGCTCGGTCCGGCCTGATGCATAAAGCCAGGAGAAGAAAACCAGCACCACCAAACCACCAACCGCTGCACCGAGTATTTTGAGTATCCGCATGTCATTGCCTTTTCATTGAACCCACAATGGGAAGGCCCCGATGGTGGATGGCACCTGTCGCGGCAATGTCGCGATGGGCTTTTTCCGAAGGCGGTATAAAGCAAAGCATGAAAATGAACATGGTTGAAGGGCCGCTGAGCATACTGATCGTCGAGGACAACGCCCCGCTGGCGGCCAATATGTACGACTACCTGCAGGCCTGTGGACACACGCCCGATGCGGCGCCTGATGGCAGGTCTGCCCTTGGCCTGTTACAGACCCAACACTACGACGCCATTGTTCTGGACTGGATGATGCCGCGCATGGATGGCTTGGCCATGCTCACCCAGCTGCGGGAACAATTCAAGTCCCGGATTCCGGTCATCATGCTGACGGCAAAGGACCAGTTGGAGAACAAACTCCAGGGCTTTGAAGCCGGAGCAGATGACTACCTGGTCAAGCCCATCGCACTACCCGAACTGGAAATGCGGTTGCGCGTGCTGGTGACACGAAGCCATGCGGTGCAAGCACCCGGCCAGGTTCTGCAAGTGGGTGACTTGCGCTTTCACCTGGAGTCTCTCGCCGTCACCCGGGGGAACCGGGCACTGTCGCTCTCGCCCATCCGCAGGCAGATACTGGAGGTGTTGATGCGCCGCTCGCCCCACGTCGTGAGCCGCGCGCAACTGGAGTCCAAAGTCTGGGGAGACCGGGTTCCGGACAACGACATACTGCGATCGCATATGCACCTGCTGCGCAAGGAAGTGGATGGCAACCTGTCGCAGAAGATGCTGCATACCGTGTCCGGGCTGGGCTACAGCATTCGGGTGCCCGATGTCCAATAAGATGCGGCGCCCGCTGGATCTGCAGTGGCGCATCAGCGCCGTCTTTATAGCCTTTGGCGTGCTGCTGGCGCTGGGACTGGCGGTGCAGGCCCGTTTCAGCCAGCAGTTGATGGTGCACCCGCTGTGGGAGCAGATTCTGCAGTCGACCACCCAGCAGTACATCACGTCGGCGATGGGGCAGAACACCGTGGCACTGCCGACGCAGGGTGCGTACAGGGCCTGGCACCTCAAAGGCAGCACACCGCCAGGTGCGATACCGGCAGACATGCCAGCCTACCTTGCCCAACTGCCTCCCGGGTATTACAGCGAACACGACCTGGGTCCGTATGACGCCCAATCACACTTTGCGGCACTGGTCACCGCGGTTGCAGATGGCCGCTTCATCGCAGTGGTGGATATGACCGAGATCGAGAACCTGCAGAACCACTCTGCACGGGTCAGCCTGTTGTTTGTGCTGGCGAATCTGGTACTGGTAGGGGCCGCGATAGTCTGGCTGCACGGCAGCCTGCGCAAGCCCGCCAGAAGCCTGGCGCAGAGCATGGAGGCACTGGACCCCGAGCAGCCATCGCAACGGCTGGCTGTAGCCTATCAACAGGGCGAACTGCACGCCATTGCCGTGCAAACCAATCGTCACCTCGACCGGGTGGAACGCTTCATGGAACGTGAACGCAGCCTGCTGGACCAGGCCAGCCATGAGTTTCGCACCCCGATTGCCGTCATCAGTGGTGCGGTGGATGTATTGGTCCAACAGGGCCTGCCACCACAAGCCCAGGGGCCGCTTGCGCGCATCCGCAACACGGTGGACGAGCTCACCGAGACCATGCGCGCATTGTTGTACCTGTCGCGCGAACCGGATGAAAATGACAGCCCTGAAACGACCCGGGTTGACGCTTTGCTGCCAGCGCTTTTGCAAAGCCATGCCCATCTGCTGGACCACAAGCCTGCGCAATTCGTGCTGCGTGAATGTGCCCCAACATCTGTCAACGCGCCGCCGGCGATGGTCAGCATCGTGCTTGCCAACCTGCTGCGTAACGCCGCAGAGAATACACAAACGGGAGACATAACGGTGTCTCTGTCTGCAGACCGCTTCCGTGTCACCGATGCAGGTGGCGGGTTTGACGCCGTGCAGTCTGCGCGCGACTACAGCGCTTCGTTGCAGAAGTCAATGAAGGCTGGGGGCGGCCGCGGGCTCGGATTGTTCCTCACACGCCGAATTTGCGAACGATTCCGGTGGACGCTGACCCTGCATTCGGCAGTGAACAGTGGCACCGAAGCAGAGGTTTACTTCCCTCCATCGGACTGAATCGACCGCCCGTCCCCCCTTGTCACCCAGGAGCTGGATGCACCGGTGCGATGCCGATATGCTGCGCTCCCAGCTCGCCGGACACCCGGTCTATTGCAGAGGGGAAACACATGTTGATACACAAATTGCAAGCCCTGACATCTTCACGTTGGGGTGTTTGTCCAAAGCCCTGGCTGGTCGCTGCGGGCTGTTGCCTGGCAACACCGTTTGGCGCCCACGCCATGGATGCTTTTGACCCGTCAACGAACCTGCTTGCGGTGGACCAGATCACAGTCGCCGGTCTGGGTGTGTACCGGGATGTCAGGGTCACTGTGCATTCCTACTCCCTGCTGGACGTTGACAGCGGTGTGCCGCAGACCGCTGCCTTTGATCCAGCCACAAAGCTGCTGACTCTGGCATCCGTGAAGGTTGATGGAAAAACCTACAACAACGTGCGCGTCAAGATCAATGCACATGCGCTGCTGAACGCGGAAAAATCAGGCTCCGTACCTACGCCAAACCCGGCGCCTTCCCCGACGCCGACGCCGACGCCCACCCCAACGCCCACTACCCCGGTCAACTACTATTTTTCCGACTGCCAGCCAGGTGCCGCCGCCGGCTGTGTGCAGGGCAGCAACACCAACCCCGGCACACAGGCTGCGCCCAAACAGAATCTCACGGGTATTAACGTCAATGCCTTGGCGGCCGGCTCGCAACTGCTGTTCAACCGCGGCGGCGTGTGGAACTGGGAGTCGCCTATCCGGCTGGACAACCGCAACACCAGTGCTGCAACACCACTGACCTTCGGCGCGTATGGAAACGGTGCAGCACCACTGCTGCGGGTGTCAACCTTCATCGGTTTTGAGACAGGCGAATGGCAAAACACCATACCCGATGGTGGTTATGTCTTCCGGGGGCTGAAGCTCGAAGCAGCGGCATCGGCTCCGCCCAACGCCTGGGGCATCTGGCTGCGGGGCACCGTGGGCGACGTATTGATCGAAGATATGGAGTTCACGAATTTCGCCATCGGGCTGAACGGCCAGGGCCACGACGACATCCAGCGGATCACGGTGCGCGACTCGCGTTTCGTCCGCAACAAGAGCATGGGGGTGCTGGGCACTTTCAACCATTCGCTGTTTGAAAACAACCTGTTTGAGGGCAACAACTTTTCCGGCAGCGGCTTCAACCACGGCACCTACCTCAGCAATGTGACCAACACCACGCTGCGCAACAACCGCTACCTGCGCAACTCGGTGGTGAATGGCATCTGCACCGGTGGCAACATGACCTTCCACGGCATGAACGATGGCCTGGTCATTGAGGGAAACACCATACAGCAGGACGCATCGGCTGAGGGCTGCTGGCTGATGTCCATCACGCAGGGTTATGACACCGCCGAAGGCTTTCGCAACACCGTGGTACGCAACAACCGGCTCATCAACGGTGGAAACAATGCCATGAACGCCCAGTCTGCGCCAGGCATCCTCGTGGAGGGCAACGTCATCATCAATACAACGCCTACCTTTCAGATCGGCATCAGCGTGGGCCACACCGACTACCCTAACGGTGACCTGCCCGACGGCAACGCCACCGTGCGCAACAACACGGTTTGCCAGAGCGGAGGCGCAACCGGGCCCGCCACCGTTGTGGTTGCACCGAACAGTAATGTCAGCAACAACGTGGTTGTGACAGGCGTGGCCGCCACCACAGGAATCTGCGCGCGCTGAGCGGCCTATACTGGCCTGTTCGCCGAAATGGAACCGGGTCCCGATTTGCCCAACAAATCCGACGAGAGCAAGGTTCTATGACATCCACCCCCAGTTCACTGGAATCCCCCGAACGCGACCTGACCGACGCAAGCCTTCGGGAGGAGCGCGAGAAGGCGGACCGGGAGATGACCGCCATCCGCGTAGCCACCGACAGGGACGCCGACGCCGTTGTCGAACATGCCCGGGAGAACGCTGACGCGGTGATGGAAGCGGCCCGTGAAAAAGCCGACGAAAAGGCCGACAGCACCACCCCCCTGGCGGCGCAATCTGCGATTGCCATGGATCGGGAGGTCGAAGACCAGGCATTACGCGCGGAGCGGGCAGCGGCGGACCAAAGCGTGCGCCGCGAGCGGGACGCCAGGACACGCATGCTGACCCGGCTATTGCCATTGGAGCGCGACGCGACCGATCAATACCTGCTGACAGAACGCGCCCGCTCCGACGATGCACTGGCAACCCGAGACGACTTCCTGGGCATGGTCTCCCATGACCTGCGGGATCTGCTGAACGGGATCGTGGTGAGTTCGCAGTTTTTGGCCCAAAAACTCGAACACCACAGTGACAATGCACCGTTGCTGATCGAAACAGCCCGCATTGGCCGATACGGCGTACGAATGAACCGCCTCATCGGCGACCTGGTGGATGTCGCCAGCATCGACTCCGGCAAACTGGCCATGCATGCGGCACCCGGGGACGTTTCTGCACTGGTGGCCGAGGCTGTGGACGCCCTGCAGGCGTCGGCGTCCATAAAGGGCATATCTCTCGAAGTGGAGCATGCACAGGGGCCACATGCCGCCGCGTTCGACCACGACCGCCTGCTGCAGGTACTGGCCAACCTGATCGCCAATTCAATCAAATTCACTCCCAAGGGTGGCCGTATCCGCGTGCACTGCAAGCGCGCTGGCGATGCGCATGAATTTTGCGTGGATGACTCCGGCGAAGGCATCCCCGTGGCCATGCTGGAAGCCGTGTTCGAGCGGTTCTGGCAAGTCGGCAAAAACGACCGGCGCGGACTGGGGTTGGGCCTGTACATCTCGCGG